>NZ_JASGBV010000053.1:0-67501 GCF_030053245.1 Stenotrophomonas sp. RS-48 | reverse complement strand
CGTCGCCGGCGCCATCGGCGCCGTCGAAGGGATGCATCAACGTGCGGCTCAGGCCACTTCGTCGTCGCTGGACGGCGGCTGGTCACCGACCGTCCACAGGCGCTCGAGGGCGTAGAACTCACGCACGCGCGGCAGCATCACGTGGACGATCACGTCGCCCAGATCGACCAGTACCCACTCGGCTTCGCGCTCGCCCTCAACCCCGAGCGGCATCACGTCGATCTTCTTGGCGAAGCGCACGACCTCGTCGGCGATCGACTTGACGTGGCGGGTCGAAGTACCCGAGACGATCACCAGGTAATCGGCAACGCTGGACCGGCCGCGCACGTCGATCTCGACCAGGTCCTTGGCCTTCAGGTCTTCGGTGGCTTGACGGACACTGGCCAGCAGTTCCGGCACGGACGGCGGCGGGCTGGGCAGATCGACCTTGATGGTCTGGGGCTGGGTCTGGTTGCTCAAAGTGGATCGACTCGATAAACGTGGGGGCGATTATACGGGGATGGCGCGGTCGCGGCATTCACGGTGTTGCCGGATGGTACAGCCGCTGCGCGGCCACGTAGTCGGCCACCGCCGGCGGCAGCAGGGCACGCCAGGGCCCTGCCGCGGCGATCTGCGCGCGCACGGCGCTGGCCGATTCCCCGCGCAACGGATGGTGCAGGCGCAGGATGCGGCCGGCCGGACTGGCAAACAGGTCCTGTTCGCTGTCGGCCCACCGCCCTTCCAGGACACGGCCGAGCTCGCCGTCGACCGAGGCCTGCAGTGGACTGCCCGGCCGCTCCGCCACCACGAAGTGGGCCAGGCCGAACAGCGCCTCCCACTCATGCCAGCCGGGCAGGCCCAGCAGGCTGTCGGCGCCGACCAGCCAGGCCAGGGGCCGGCTGGGACCGAGCTCGCCGCGCAGTTCGCGCAGGGTATCGACGGTGTAGGACGGGCGACCGGGAAAGCGCGCGGCCCGATCCAGTTCGTGCCGGTCCAGCAGCAGCCCCGGCTCGTCGCCGATGGCCAGCGACAGCATCGTGCAGCGCTGTTCGGCGGTCGCGCCGGGAACCGGGCGGTGCGGTGGATCGGCCGCCGGCAGCATCCGCACCGCGACCTGCAGCTCATCGCGCGCGGCGCGCGCGATCGCCAGGTGCCCCAGGTGCACCGGATCGAAGGTGCCCCCGTAATAGACCCGCAGGCTCATCGATCAGGCCCGGGCCAGCAGCCGCACGGCGCGCGGCTCGGCCACGGCCACCAGCAGGCGCTCCAGCGCCAGCCAGGCGTCGCCGTCGGCGCGCCCCTTGGCGATGCGGTCGACCAGCCCGGCCTCGGCCACGAAACGTTCCCAGCGCTTGCCTTCCGGATGCCGCTGCAGCGCACGCTTGTACGGTGCCTGCCGCGACTCCCAGATGCCGCGCGATTTCATCTCGGCGGCAAGGTTGCCACCGCGTGCCTGCACCCGCGCCAGCCCGGCACCTGCCAGCAGTTCCCGGATCACGATCGGCATCAGCGCGGCCACCGCCTCGCCTTCGCCGCGCAGGCCGGCAAGCATGCGCAGCACCGCCGCCGGTTGCCCGGAGAACGTGGCTTCCACCAGCCGGAATACGTCGTAGCGGGCGGCATCGGCCACCAGCGATTCCATCCGTTCCACGTCCAGCGCGTGCCCATCGGCCAGCAGCGCCAGCTTGTCGATCTCCTGCGCCGCGGCAAGCAGATTGCCCTCCACGCGCTCGGCCAGGCGCTGCACCGCGGCCGGATCCGCGCGCAGGCCTTTGCTGCGCAGGCGACGCTCGATCCAGTCGGGCAGTTCATGCGGCTTGATCGCCCAGGCCACCGACAGCACGCCGACCCGGCCCACCGCTTCAGCCCACTTGCCCTGGTGCGCCTTGCTCCATTCGTTGGCGGTGATCATCAGCACGACGTCCGGTGCCGGATCGGCGCAGAACCGGCTGATCACCTCGGCGCCGTCCTTGCCCGGCTTGCCACTGGGCAACCGCACTTCCACCAAGCGACGGGCACTGAACAGGCTCGGCGCGTTGAAGCTGGCGTCGAGCTGGCCCCAGTCGAAGTCGCGACCATCGGCGTCGAACACCTCGCGCTCACCGATGCCGGCGGCGCGCGCCCGCGCACGGACCGCGTCGGCGGCTTCCAGCACGCGCAACGTCTCAGGACCGGCGATCAGGTACACCGGCGACAGCGGGGTATCAGCGCCCTGGCTGGCCAGCTGCTCCGGACGCAGTTCCATGCCGGTCCCGGTCAGGGCTTGATGGCCGGTGCCGGTGTCGGCTCGGCCGGAACCGCAGGATCGACCGGCTTCGGCGCGGACAGGCTGCCCCCCTTCGCGACTTCGGCACGGACCACGCTGTCGATGCGGCGGATGATCGAGGCCGACATTTCCCGGCGCAGTTCATCGGCCAGGATCTCGCGCTCGGTGGTGGTACCGGTCGCGTCGGTGGGCGGCGACACGTAGTCGCGCGACAGTTCGATCACCTGCTGCGGCACCAGTTCGCTGCCATCCTCGCGACGGAAGATGAAGATCACCGCGTAGCGCAGGCTGTATTCCTGCGCACGACCCTGCGAGTCGATCGCGATCGGCAGGTCGCCCCAGCGTTCGGACAACACCTGCAGCTGGGTGCTGGGTTCGTTGCCATCCTCGCTTGCCAGCTTGGCGCCGGACGCCTGCAGACTGCGGTTGAGCAGCTTGACCAGTTCACTGTACGGGGCCGTGGAGACCACCTTCACCGGCGCGGTGTCGGTCGGCAACATCAGCTTGTTGCGCAGATGGAAGCCACAGCCGGCAAGGCCGAGGACAAGAACGAGGGCAAGCAGGAGTCGGGTCATGGAGAGCAGTCTGGCGGAGCCGGGCGATCACGGCAACAGACAGCGTGCCCGAGACCGCGTGAACGCAGGGCCATCAACCGCATGCCCCCCGCGTTGCTGGAACACCGGCCGCCGGGAGGGCGGCCGGTGCGGGGTACATCAGGCGGCGACGATGTTCACGATCTTGCCCGGGACGATGATGATCTTGCGCACCGTCAGGCCTTCCATGAACTTCGCTGCATTCGGCTCGGCCAGGGCCAGCGCCTCGACCTGCTCGCGAGCGGCATCGGCGGCCACTTCGATGGTGCCGCGCAGCTTGCCGTTGACCTGCACGGCCAGGGTCAGCGCGTCGCGCACCAGCGCGCTGGCGTCGGCCTGCGGGAACGGCTGGTCCTCCAGCAGCGTCTCGCCATGGCCAAGCACCTGCCACAGGGCGTGGCTGGCATGCGGGGTGATCGGATTCAGCAGCAGCACGATGGCCTGCAGTGCTTCCTGGCGCACCGCGCGGCCCTGTTCGCTGCCGTCCTCGAACTTGGCCAGCGCGTTCATCAGTTCCATCACCGCAGCGATCGCGGTGTTGAAGCTGTGGCGGCGGCCATAGTCGTCGCCGACCTTGCCGATGGTCTCGTGGGTCTTGCGGCGCAGCGCCTTCTGGCCACCGTCCAGCGCGGCCACGTCCAGCGCGGGGGCGGCACCCTCGGCGGCATGCTTCTGCACCTGGGCCCACAGGCGGCGCAGGAAGCGGGCCATGCCGTCCACGCCGGCCTCGTTCCACTCCAGCGACTGTTCCGGCGGTGCGGCGAACATCGAGAACAGCCGCACGGTGTCGGCGCCATACTTGCCGACCATCGCCTGCGGGTCCACGCCGTTGTTCTTCGACTTGGACATCTTCTCGGTGCCACCGACCACCACCGGCTGACCGTCGGCGATCAGGGTCGCGCCGGTGATGCGGCCGCGCTCGTCACGCTGCACTTCCACGTCGGCGGGATTGATCCAGTCCTTGGAACCGTCCGGGTTCGGACGGTAATAGGTCTCGGCGATCACCATGCCCTGGCACAGCAGATTGCGGGCCGGTTCGTTGCTGTCCACCATCCGCGCGTCACGCAGCAGCTTGTGGTAGAAGCGGAAGTACATCAGATGCAGGATCGCGTGCTCGATGCCACCGATGTACTGGTCCACCGGCAGCCAGTAGTTGCCGCGCTTGTCCACGGCATCACGCGCGCCCGGCGAGGTGTAGCGCGCGTAGTACCAGCTCGACTCCATGAAGGTGTCGAAGGTATCGGTCTCGCGCTCGGCTGCACCGCCGCACTCCGGGCAGGTGGTCTTGCGCCACTCCGGGTCGGTCTTGATCGGCGAACCGGTGCCGGAGAACGCGACGTCCTCCGGCAGCACCACCGGCAGCTGCTCTTCCGGCACCGGTACCGCGCCGCACTTGGCGCAGTAGATCACCGGAATCGGGCAGCCCCAGTAGCGCTGGCGGCTCACGCCCCAGTCGCGCAGGCGGTAGTTGACGCGGCGCTGCCCCTGCGCCTTGCGCTCGAAACGCTCGGCCAGGGCTTCAAAGGCGCCCTGGAAATCCAGCCCGTCGAACTCGGCCGAATTGATCAGTTCGAAGGCACGGTTCTTGTCGCTGTACCAGTCCTGCCAGCGCGCGCCATCCCAATTGCGCTCGTCGTCATTGCGCGGATCCTTCAGCGCGATGACCTGCACGATCGGCAGGCCGTACTTGTTGGCCACTTCGTTGTCGCGCTGGTCATGGCCGGGCACGGCCATCACCGCACCGGTGCCATAGCCCATCAGCACGAAGTTGGCGACCCACACCGGCACCTTCTCGCCGGTGACCGGATGGATGGCGCGCAGGCCGGTATCCATGCCGCGCTTTTCCTGGGTTTCCAGCTCGGCCTCGGACACGCCGCCCTGCTTCATTTCCGACAGCAGCGCGGCCAGTTCCGGATTGTTCTTCGCTGCGTGCAGCGCCAGCGGGTGCTCGGCGGCGATCGAGACGAAGGTCACGCCCATCACGGTGTCCGGGCGGGTGGTGAACACCCGCAGCGGATCCAGCGCGCTGCCATCGACGTCGCGCACGTCGAACTGGATCTCCAGGCCCTCGGAACGACCGATCCAGTTGCGCTGCATGGTCTTGACCGATTCCGGCCAGCCGTCCAGCTCGTCCAGGCCGTCCAGCAGCTCCTGGGCGTAATCGGTGATGCGCAGGAACCACTGCGGAATCTCACGCTTCTCGACCAGCGCACCGGAACGCCAGCCACGGCCGTCGATGACCTGCTCGTTGGCCAGCACGGTCTGGTCGACCGGGTCCCAGTTCACCACCGCGTTGCGGCGGTAGGCCAGGCCCTTGCGCATCAGACGGGTGAACATGCGCTGCTCGTGGACGTAATAGTCCGGGCGGCAGGTGGCGAACTCGCGCGACCAGTCGATGGCATAGCCCAGCGACTTCAGCTGGCTGCGCATGTGGTCGATGTTCTTGTAGGTCCACGCCGCCGGCGCGGTTTTGTTCTTGATCGCCGCGTTTTCCGCCGGCAGGCCGAACGCGTCCCAGCCCATCGGCTGCAGCACGTTGTGGCCGGTCATGCGCTTGTAGCGGCTGATCACGTCACCGATCGTGTAATTGCGCACGTGCCCCATGTGCAGCGCACCGGACGGGTACGGAAGCATCGACAGGCAGTAGTACTTCGGCTTGTCGGAAGTCTCGTCGACCTCGAACGCGCGGGTGGCGTCCCAGTACTGCTGGGCGGCGGATTCAACCTGCTGCGGGTCGTAGGCGTTGGGTTCAGCGCTGGTCATGGAACACGCGGATGCGGCGGCAAAGCGGTACAGCGTACCGCAGTGCGGCAAACGTCTCCAATCCTGTCCGACGGCTGTGGGCCCGGTGGCGGCCCCGCGACCGTCTCAACGGGCCCGCGACAGCGGCAGCGCCAACGCCAGCCAGACCGCCCAGCAGGCGAAGGCCAGCCGCTGCGACAGAGGCGCCGGCAGCACGCCCTGCAGGGCGAAGGCTGCCAACGCGGCAACCACACCACAGGCCAGCGCCACCCCGCCCAATGCCCGGCCCTGTGTGTCGCGCAGGCGCGCCGTGCCCAGCAGCAGGGCGCCGGCAACGAAGCCCAGCACCCATACCATCCAGGCGCTGGCATGCAGCTGGCTGGCCAGCCCGTGCAGGTCATCCACATCCAGCGGCAGCACGCCCATGGCGGCGAACGCCAGGCCGGCCAGCAGCAGCATCTGGCTGCCCACACGCGGGGCCCAGCCCGCGGTGGCCGGCAGCTGCCGGCGCAGGCATTCGGCCACCACCACCGCCAGCAGGCCCGGCAGCATGAAGCCCAGCAGATTGAAGCCCAGGGCATGCGGCATCCCCTGCGCGCCCAGCAACGCCACCGGATGGCGGGCCTGCGCATAGCCGTCGAGCCCGGCACCGAAGCCGATGACCGCAGCCACGAAGACGAGTGCGGCGATCACGCCCGACAGGCGCAGCAAGGGGGACGGCGACGACATGCAGGCTCCACGACAGCGGCAACAGGAAGGCCGCATTGTCGGCCATTTGCAGCGGCCCGGGTTGAGACGGACAGGTTCCGCCACCATAGAATCCCTCTCCAGATGCCAAGCGATGCCTCCTCCATGACCGAGACGACCTACGTATTCGACGCCACCACTGCGACCTTCGAGGCCGAAGTCCTGCAGAAGTCGCTGCAGACGCCGGTGCTGGTCGATTTCTGGGCCACCTGGTGCGGTCCGTGCAAGACCCTGGGACCGATGCTGGAAAAGCTGGCCGGCGAGTACAACGGCGCCTTTGAGCTGGCCAAGGTCGATGTCGACAAGGAACAGCAGATCGCTGCCGCCTTCCAGATCCGCTCGGTGCCGACCGTGTTCCTGGTCAAGGACGGGCAGCTGGTGGACGGCTTCCCCGGCGCCATCCCGGAGGGCCAACTGCGCGAGTTCCTGGCCCAGCACGGCATCGTCCCCGCCGATGTCGGCGATACGGTCAGCGAGGAGGAAGCACCGCTGGACCCACAGGCACAGGTGGACGTGCTGCGCGCGCAGATCGCCGCCGAACCGGACAAGGACGAGCTGAAGCTCGACCTGGCCCTGGCCCTGCTGCAGATCGGCGGCGTGGATGAAGCCGGTACGCTGATCGACCGCCTGCCGGCCAACCTGGCCACCGACGACCGCGCCGTGCGCGCCCGTGCACGCCTGGCCTTCGCGTCCGCACTCAAGGACGCCCCGGCCGCCGAGGTGCTCGAATCACGCATCGCCGCCGATGGCAGCGACCTCAAGGCGCGCCATCTGCGGGGCGTGCAGCTGCTGCTGGAGGGCCAGGACGAGGCGGCCCTGGCCCAGTTCCTGGAAATGCTGCGGATCGACCGCGGTTTCGAGGACGGATTGCCGCGCAGGACCCTGATCGACGCCTTCAATGTGATCTCCGACGAGGACCTGGTCGGGCAGTACCGCAGGAAGATGGCCTCGCTGCTGTTCTGAACGGAAGCCTGTCCCGTTCAGAATCCCTGCACTGAACGCGGGCGATAATGTGATCGATGGCGGCCGTTCGGCCGCCGCGATCCATTCGGGGGGATGAGGGTCGGGGCCATTGGGTCTTGCTGCTGCGCCTCCGCATTGCCGGGACTGCAAACTGTGACCTTCGTCCGCACTTCGCCTTTCATTACGCGTCTCCAACGTGTCCTGCTGTGTGCCCTCCTGCTGCTGCCGGCCATCGCCGCCGCACAGGACTGGAACTACCGGGTCCGTCCCGGTGACACCCTCTGGGACCTGGGTGGCCTGTACCTGAAGCCTTCCGTGCCCTGGCAACAGCTGCAGCAGCACAACCGCATCGCCAATCCCTATCAGCTGCCGCCGGGCCAGCTGCTGCGCTTCCCGATCAGCTGGCTGCGCACCGAGCCTGCGCCGGCACGGGTCCTGTCCGTGCGCGGCAAGGTCGGGCTGGTGGGCGGCGATGGCAGCGCCACCCGCGCGGTGCGGGCCGGAGAGCAGCTGCGCATCGGCGACACCGTGGAAACCGAAGGCGACTCCAGCATCACCCTCGAATTCGCCGATGCCTCGCGGTTGCAGCTGCGCGAGTATTCGCGCCTGCGCCTGGACCAGCTCAGCCGCTACGGCCGCACCGGCATGGTCGATACCCGCCTGCGCCTGCAGCAGGGCCGCGCCAGCAACCGGGTCACCCCGGCACGTGGCCCGGCATCGCGCTACATCATCGATGCACCGACGGCGACCAGCAGCGTGCGCGGCACGGTCTTCCGCGTCAGCGCCGGCGATGGCGATGCCGGCCGGATCGGTGCCACCGAAGTGCTGGAAGGACGGGTGCAGGTCGCCAACACCCACGGCCAGCGCCTTGTCCGTCCGGGCCAGGCCAGCCGCAACGCCAGCGCCGACAAGGCGCCCGCCGCCGTGGCCGCGCTGCTGCCGGCGCCGACGCTGCGCCAGGATGAGCTGAGACTGGCCCCCCTGCCGAGCCTGCTGGCCTGGGACCCGGTCGCCGGGGCCGACCACTACCGGGTGGAGGTGGTGCAGGCGGCTACCCCGGAAATCCTGCTGTTCGCCGCCACCACCGCCGACACGCGACTGGCGATCGGCGATCTGCCGCCCGGCGAGCTGCGTGTGCTGCTGCGTGCGGTCGACGCACAGGGCGTGGAGGGCCTGGACGCCAGTGCCGACTTCGAACTCAGCGACCAACCGCCGCCGCCGTTGACCGTCTCTCCGCTGCACGGCCAGACCGTCAACAGCGATCGCCCCCGGTTCCGCTGGACCCAGGCCCCGGGCGCGAGCAGCAGCGTGCTGCAGGTCGCTGCAGAACCGACGTTCACGCAGCCGCTGCAGGAGCAGGCCAGCACCGGTACCGACCTGCGCCTGGCGCAGCCCCTGCCGCCGGGCCAGTACTACTGGCGCGTTGCCTCGCGCGATGACAACGGCCACCAGGGGCGCTATGGACAAGCGCTGCCACTGCAGCTGACCAACGAACCGGTGGACCCTGCCCTGCAGCCGCCCGAGGCGGCGCATGGCCAACTGACCCTGCGCTGGCAGGCCGGCAGCGAAGGCCAGCGCTACCGCGTGCAGGTGGATCGTCGTGGCGACTTCGCCAGCCCGATGCTCGATGAAACCGTCGAGCAGCCCCAGGTCAGCTTCAAGCGGCCATGGAGCGGCACCCTGCACGTGCGCGTGCAGTACATCGACGACGACGGGCACGCAGGCGATTTCTCGCCCGCGCAGCAGGTCAAGCTGCCCTGCCGCCTGTGCTACGGCGCCGGCGGCGGCGGTGCGCTGCTGCTCTGGCTGTTGTTATGAGGCGTTCGCCGCTTCCATGGTCCCGACGGATCGCACTGGCCGTGCTGGCCGGTGTGCTGACGGCCGTGGCCAGCCATGGCCAGTGGCTGTGGCGCCAGGATGAAGCGGCCTACGACGCGATGGTCGGCGGCTGGGACTATCGACCCGACCCCAGCGTGCTGATCATCGCCATCGACGAAGGCAGCCTGCAGCGCATCGGCCAATGGCCATGGCCGCGCTCGGTACATGCGCGCCTGCTTGATCGCCTTACCGACGCCGGCGCCGAACGCATCGCACTGGACCTGATGCTGTCAGAACCCGACCGCCGCGACAGCCGCCAGGACGAAATCCTGGCCGCCGCGATCCGGCGCAATGGCCACGTCGTACTGCCCGTGCTGGCGGCGCCGGCAGCCGGCGACCGCATGGCCGAGGAACTGCTGCCCATTCCACTGATCGCGGCCAGCGCTGCGGCGATCGGCCACAGCGATGTCGAAGTGGATGGCGATGGCGTCGCCCGTGGGGTGTACCTGCGCGCCGGCATCGGCCAGCCGCATTGGCCTGCGCTGGGCCTGGCCCTGGCCGGACTGCCCGCCAGCGCGATCGACGGCCTGCCGGATCCCGAGCCGGAGGTCGATTCCCCCTATCAGTGGCGCCGCGACGATTACGTGCGGGTGCGCTACGCCGGCCCGCCGGAACGATTGCCGCAGGTGTCCTATGCCGACGTGCTCGAGGGCCACGTGGACATGGCGATGCTGCATGGGCGACGCATCGTGGTCGGAATGACCGCCAGCGGCATCGCCCCGCGCCTGCTCACGCCGACCACGCGCGAGTACTGGATGAGCGGCAGCGAGTACCAGGCCAACATCGCCTCGATGCTGCTGCAGGGCAGGCAGATCCACGTCCTGCCACGGTTCTGCCAGGACGCCATCGGTGGCCTGCTGGTGGCGCTGTGCGTGATCCTCCTCGGCCTGCGCCTGCCCTGGCTGACGGCGCTCTGTTCGCTGCCGCTGGCCCCGCTGCTGAGCTGGGCGCTGCTGCGCGCCGGCAACCTGTGGTGGGCACCGGCCAGCGCGATGCTGGGCATCGTGCTGGTGCTGCTGGCCTGGGCGATATGGCGGATCGCGGCCTGGCACCGGCTGGCCAACCGTGATGCGCTGACCGGCCTGGGCAACCGGCTGCGTTTCGAACAGTCGCTGCAGCAAGAATGCGATGCCGCACGGCGCAGCGGCAAGCCGCTCACGCTCGCGCTGATCGACGTCGATCACTTCAAGCACCACAACGACCGTCACGGTCACCAGGTCGGCGATCGCGTACTGCGCGAAGTGGCGCAGCAGATCGCCGCGCACGCGCGTCGCCCGCGCGACAAGGCGGCACGCTACGGCGGCGACGAGTTCGCGCTGGTGCTGCCGGATACGCCGGCCGAGGGCGCGCGGCAGGTGATCGAAGACCTCATCCAGAGCATCCGCGCCCTGCCCGCACCGGGCGAAGGCCATGGCGGCGGCATCACCCTGACCATCGGCGTCTATACCCGCATCCCCAACGGCGAGCTGCAACCCCACCATTTCGTGGAAGGTGCCGACGCGGCGCTGTACCAGGCCAAGGCCAATGGTCGCGACGGCTACGTGATCGACGCCGCAGGGTGACACGCGCCGCGCCGCGCACAGCTATAACATACGCATGCGAATGGTTAGACTTGGGGCCCGCCCTCCGCCGTCGCGATGCACATGAACGCCCGCCTGTTCCGTTTCGGCATCAACCTGTGGCCGCCCTTCCTGTTCACCGGCATCCACGTCACCCGGGTCAGCCCGGACTACCGGCAGATCGACGTCGAGCTGCGCCAGCGCCCCTGGAACCGCAACTACGTGGGCACCCACTTCGGTGGCAGCCTGTTTGCGATGACCGACCCGTTCTGGATGCTGGGCCTGCTGCATATTCTCGGCCGCGACTACTACGTGTGGGACCGCGCCGGCGCGATCGACTTCCTCAAGCCGGGGCGCGGTACCGTGCGCACATCGTTCCGCATCGACGATGCGCTGCTGGACGAACTGCGCGCCGACGCTGCCGGCGGCGGCAAAGTGCTGCGCTGGTTCAGCAACGAGGTGGTCGACGAAAGCGGCGAGGTGGTCGCCCAGGTGCGCAAGCAGGTCTACCTGCGGCTGAAGCCGCACGCTCGCTGATCCCGGCGGCATTCCCCCGCATCATCGGCAAGCGCTGGCCGCTACAATGCGCCCATGTCGCTCGAAGCCCCCTCCCTGGTCCCCCGCCCCTCCCTGCAGCGCCTGTTCCTGACCGGCCTGCTGACCCTGCTGCCGATCTGGCTCACCTGGGTCGTGGTCAAATTCGTGTTCGTGCTGCTGTCGGGCATCTCCAGCCCGCTGGTGGTGCCCCTGTCGGAGCAGATCGCGACCAGCTTCCCGCATTACCTGGGCTGGGTGCGCGCGGAGTGGATCCAGAACACCATCGCGCTGCTGGCGACGCTGCTGGTGATCCTGGCCGTGGGCGTGGCCAGCCGCCGCGTGCTCGGCCAGCGCCTGCTGCGCTGGATCGGCGCGGTGATCAAGCGGATCCCGCTGGCCAGCATCATCTACGACAGCGCCAAGAAGCTGCTGGACATGCTGCAGACCGAACCCGGCAGCACGCAGCGCGTCGTGCTGATCGACTTCCCGCACCGCGACATGAAGTCGGTCGGCCTGGTCACGCGGGTGATCAAGGAACACGGTACGGACCGCGAACTGGCAGCGGTGTACGTGCCGACCACGCCGAACCCGACGTCCGGCTATCTTGAAATCGTGCCGGTGGAACTGCTCACACCCACCGACTGGACCGTGGACCAGGCGATGAGCTTCATCATTTCCGGTGGTGCTGTGGCGCCAGCCAGCGTGCCGTTCACCCGCGCGGGCGAACGCACCGAATGAGCACGACGCCGGTCGAGCGCCCGCTGCAGGACCGCGCGGTCCTGCTGTTCATCGTGCTGGCCGCGTTCTTCTGCGGCAATGCCGTGCTGGCCGAGCTGATCGGAGTGAAGATCTTCGCGCTGGAAGACACGCTCGGCATCGACCCGCTGAACTGGAATCTGTTCGGCCAGACCGGATCGTTGAGCTTCACCGCCGGCACACTGCTGTGGCCGGTGGTGTTCATCATGACCGACACCATCAACGAGTTCTTCGGCAAGCGCGGGGTGCGTTTCATCTCGTGGTTGGCGGTGGTGCTGATCGCCTACGGCTTCCTGTTCGCTTTCGCGGCGATCTCGCTGGCGCCGGCCAGCTGGTGGGTCACCTCGATGAACGCCCATGGCGTGCCCGACTACCAGGCCGCGTTCGCCGCGGTGTTCGGCCAGGGCATGTGGACCATTGCTGGTTCGCTGGTGGCCTTCCTGCTCGGCCAGCTGATCGACGTGGCCGTGTTCCACAGGATCCGGCAGGCCACCGGCGAGCGCCACGTCTGGTTGCGCGCTACCGGTTCCACCGCGGTCTCGCAGCTGGTGGACAGCTTCGTGGTGATCTGGATCGCTTTCGTGCTCGGCCCGCAGCAGTGGCCGACATCGCTGTTCCTGGCGGTGAGCAGCGTCAACTACGTCTACAAGATGGGCTTTGCGATCGCCCTGATTCCCCTGCTGTACCTGATGCGCCGTGCGATCACCCGATACCTGGGTGTCGAGCGCGCGGCCGCGCTGCGGGCTGCGGCCGCGGCTGACTGAAGACCCAGCGGGCGCCAGCTGACTGCGCCCCCGCGCTGGCCGTACGCGGCCGGATCGTGCAAGCTCCACGGTCTGTGTTCCACGGAAGCTCCTGATGCCGTATTCCACCCGCGCCCTGGCCGCCGCCATTGCCGCGTTGTTCCTGTTCAGCGCCGTTCCGTCGGCCGAAGCTGCGAAGAAGAAGGCCAGCCGGCCCGCTGCGACGCAGAGCCGTCCGGCGGCCAAGCCCAAGGCGCGGCCCAGCACGCGCGCCACCGCACCGGCACGCAGCGCCACCCGCTCCCCCGCGCGCCCGGTCGCCGCCGCCCGCACTGTGCCCAAAACGGTCCAGCTGGAGCGCCTCTATGACGAATACTGGGATGCGTCGATGCGGTTGAACCCGCTGCAGGCGACCTTCCAGGGCGAAACCCGCTACAACGACCAGCTGCCGAACATCCTGTCCGCGGCGTGGCGCCAGCAGTCGCATGACTTCACCGTGGAGTGGCTGGGCAAGGTCGAGAAGATCGGCAGCGACGGCCTGCAGGGCCAGGACCTGCTGAGCTACGAGATCTTCGTGCGCGACGCGCGCGCGACCTTGGCCGCCGAGCCGTATCCCAGCTGGATGATGCCGATCAGCCAGTACTACAACGTCGGCAGCATCATGGCCATTCTCGGTGCCGGCGCGGGTGCGCAGCCGTTCAATACCGTGCAGGACTACGACACCTGGTCGCGCCGCTCGCTGGGCATTCCGGCGCTGTTCGACCAGGCCATCGACAACATGCGCCAGGGCATGAAGGCCGGTGTGGTGCAGCCGCGCGACCTGATGGAAAAAGTGCTGCCGCAGCTGGATGCGGTGATCAAGCCGACCGCCGAGGAAAGCATCTTCTGGTCGCCGATCCGGACCATGCCGGAGTCGATTTCCGCCGAGGACAAGGCGCGCATCAGTGCCGAGTACAAGCGCATGATCGAACTGCGCATCATGCCGTCCTACCGCGCCCTGCGCGGCTTCATCGCCACCGAGTACCTGCCGGCCACGCGGACCAGCAGCGGTCTGGGCGCCCTGCCCAATGGCCAGGCGTGGTACGCCAACCTGATCGTGCAGACCACGGCCAGCGAACAGACACCCGCGCAATGGCATGCGCTCGGCGAACAGCGCGTGCAGGAGCTGCAGGCGCAGATCGCCGCAGTGATGAAGGATGCGAAGCTGCGCGGCACGCCGACCAAGCTTCTGCGCAGCATGCGCAGTGATCGCCAGTTCCAGTATGGCGACGCCAACGCGCTGCTCGGCCGCTACCGCCAGGTGCAGCAGCAGGTCGCCACGCGCCTGCCGCAGGTGCTCGACACGCTGCCGAAGGCTGCCCTGGACATCCGTGCAGTGGAGCCCGAGCGTGCGCTCACCGCGGCCGCGGCCTCCTACCAGCCGACACAGCCCGGCGAGGCCGGGGTGCTGTACGTGAACACCCGCGACCTGCCTAGCCGCAAGCGCTGGAACGTGCCGGTGCAGTACCTGCATGAAGGCATTCCCGGCCACCACGTGCAGTTGGGTCTGCAGCAGGAGCTGGCCAAGCAGCCGCGCTTCCGGCGTGCCGGCGGCGACCTGGCCTTCATCGAAGGCTGGGGCCTGTACTCGGAAACGCTGGGGGAAACGCTGGGCGTCTACACCGATCCCTACGATCGCATCGGCTATCTCTCCTCGCGCCTGCTGCGCGCAGCGCGCGTGGTCGCCGACACCGGCGTGCATGCCCAGGGCTGGAGCAAGCAGCAGGCCGTCGCCTACCTGCAGAAGACCGTGGACATGAGCAGCGATGATGCCAATGCCGAAGTGGAGCGGATCATGGCCCAGCCGGCGCAGGCGCTGTCCAACGTCGCCGGCCTGACCACCCTGCTGGCACTGCGCGACAAGGCCAAGGCACGCCAGGGTGCAGCATTCGACCTGCGCCGTTTCCATGCCGAACTGCTGAAGGACGGCTCGATGCCGCTGGACGTGCTGGAGCGGAAGATGGAACGATGGCTGTCACAACCGCCGGGGTCCGCGCCCACCCCCTGATCGCCACGGAGCCCTCATGCGTCCCGCCACCGTCGTGTTCGCTGCCGTACTGGCCCTGCTGCCGCAGGCCGCGCCTGCCGCACCGGCGGTGATGCCGCCGGATGCGGGCATCGATGGCCTGATGCAGGCCTACGATGGCCAGGTGCCGGGAGCAGCGGTACTGGTGCTGCACGACGGGCAGGCGGTGTTCCGCCGCGGGTACGGCTTGGCGGTGGTGGAAGATGGCACCGCGGTGACCGCGGCCAGCAATTTCCGGCTGGCCTCGGTGAGCAAGCAGTTCACCGCCGCCGCCGTGCTGCTGCTGGTGGAAGAGGGCCGCCTGGGCCTGGACCAGCCAGTGCGACGCTGGCTGCCGGAACTTCCCACTGCGGCGTCCTCCGTCACCCTCCGTCACCTGCTGTCGCATACCAGCGGTCTGCCCGACTATGAGGGCCTGATGGACCCCGCCGACAGCCGCCAGGTGCACGATGCGGACGTGCTGGCGCTGCTCGCACGCGAGGACCGGCTGGATTTCACACCGGGCACTGCGTACCGCTACAGCAACAGCGGATATGCGCTGCTGGCGCTGATCGTCGGGCGCGCGTCGGGCCAGGATTTCGCCACCTTCCTGCAGCAGCGGATCTTCGGCCCGCTGCACATGACCCACACCGTCGCCCACCAGGACGGCGTCGATACGGTCACTGCGCGGGCCTACGGCTACAGCTGGCTCGACGGTCGCTGGCAGCGCACCGACCAGAGCACCACCAGTGCCGTGCTGGGTGATGGTGGCATCTATTCCTCGCTGGACGACCTCGCCCGCTGGGATGCCGCACTGTACGACGACCGCCTGCTGTCAGCCGCATCGCGGCGGGCCATGTTCAGCCCGGCCACCGCAACCACCGAACCGGACGTACCGCATTACGGCTTCGGCTGGCGCCTCAACGGCCGCATGCAGTGGCACAGCGGCGAGAGCATCGGCTTCCGCAACGTCATCCTGCGCTATCCGGACCGGCATCTGACAGTGATCGTGCTGAGCAACCGCAACGACCCCGAACCCTATCCGCTGGCGCTGAAGATCGCCCAGCGCTGGCTGGACATCCTGCAATGACCGACGCTCCGACCGCCCTGCTGGGCATCCATCATGCCGCGCTGATCTGCAGCGACTATGCGCGCTCGAAGGATTTCTACGTGCGCATCCTCGGCCTGCGCGTACTGGCCGAGAACCACCGTGCCGCGCGCGATTCGTGGAAGCTGGACCTGGCACTGCCCGATGGCGGCCAGCTGGAACTGTTCTCGTTCCCGTCACCCCCCCCCCGGCCCAGCCGCCCGGAGGCACAGGGCCTGCGTCACCTGGCCTTCCGCGTGGCCGCGCTGGAGCCATTCATCCAGCGCCTGGCCAGCTGCGGCGTGGACTGCGAACCGGTCCGCGTGGACGAATACACCGGCCGCCGCTTCACCTTCTTCGCCGACCCGGACGGCCTGCCGCTGGAACTCTACGAAGTCGGCTGATGGCTCGGGGTCAGATCCCTTTTCCATCGGGAAAGGATCTGGCCCCACTCACCTGCTCGACCCGGCACCCCCTTCCCCATACCCCGCCGAATGGGTATACAGTCGGCGTGTACCGGCACCGTGCCGGAATGAACCCTGGGAGGGGACCATGCGCAAGACCTTCAAGACCCTGCTGCTGGCGCTGCCGCTGTGCCTGGCGGCGCTCTCGGCGCAGGCCGCCGATGGCGCGGCCGGCCGCTGGAAGACCATCGACGACAAGACCGGCCAGGTGAAGTCCATCGTCGAGATCAGCCAGGCCGCCAACGGCACGCTGTCCGGCAAGGTGGTGGACATTCTGCACTCGGACAAGGGTCCGAACCCGGTCTGCGATGGCTGTGAGGGTGCCAACAGGAACAAACCGGTGAAGGGCATGACCATCCTCTGGAACCTGAAGGCCGACGGCGCCAGCAAGTGGTCCGGCGGCACCATCCTCGACCCCGCCAACGGCAAGACCTACAAGTCGAAGATGGAACTGCAGCCGGGTGGCAACAAGCTGGACGTCTCCGGCTGCATCGCCTTCATCTGCCGGGCGCAGACCTGGGTACGCGAGTAAGCCACCGGCCCGTCCGTGCATTCCCGTGACCCGGCCCCGGCCGGGTCACCTCGTTGCGGGCATGCGATAATCTGCGGTTCCCCTCGGCTTCACCCCGCGACCATGACCCGTACCGCGCTCGTCACCACCGCCCTGCCCTACGCCAACGGCCCGCTGCATCTGGGCCATCTGGTCGGCTACATCCAGGCCGACATCTGGGTGCGTGCACGGCGAATGAGCGGCGGCAGGACCTGGTTCGTCTGCGCCGATGACACCCATGGCACGCCGATCATGCTCGCAGCCGAGAAGGCCGGGGTAACCCCGGAGGCCTTCATCGCCAGCATCCAGGCCAGCCATGAACGTGATTTCGCCGAATTCGGCGTGGCCTTCGATCACTACGATTCGACCAATTCGGCAGCCAACCAGGCGCTGACCGAGGCGTTCTACCTGAAGCTGGAAGCGGCCGGCCACATCAGCCGCCGTTCGGTGGCCCAGTTCTACGACCCGGCCAAGGGCATGTTCCTGCCGGACCGCTACATCAAGGGCATCTGCCCGAACTGCGGCAGCGCCGACCAGTACGGCGACAACTGCGAAGTCTGTGGCGCGACCTACAGCCCCACCGATCTGAAGGAGCCGAAATCGGTGATCTCCGGCGCTACGCCCGAGATCCGGGATTCGGAGCACTTCTTCTTCGAGGTCGGCCGCTTCGAGGGCTTCCTGCGCGAATGGCTGGCCGGCGACGTCGCGCTGCCCGGGGTGAAAGCCAAGCTGATGGAGTGGCTGGACGCGGAGGGCGGCCTGCGCGCGTGGGACATCTCGCGTGACGCGCCGTACTTCGGCTTCCAGATCCCGGGCCATCCGGGCAAGTACTTCTACGTCTGGCTGGACGCGCCGATCGGCTACCTGTCCAGCTTCCAGACCCTGTGCGGCACGCTCGGCGAGCATTTCCAAGCCCACCTGCGCGCCGGCACCGCCACCGAGCTGCACCACTTCATCGGCAAGGACATCGTCAATTTCCATGGCCTGTTCTGGCCGGCGGTGCTGCACGGCACCGGCCACCGCGCGCCGACCCGCCTGCACGTCAACGGCTATCTGACCGTTGACGGCGCCAAGATGAGCAAGTCGCGCGGCACCTTCGTGATGGCGCGCACCTTCCTCGATGCAGGACTGGAACCGGAAGCGCTGCGCTACTACTACGCGGCCAAGTCCGGCGGTGGCGTCGACGACCTCGACCTGAACCTGGGTGACTTCGTTGCCCGCGTCAACGCTGATCTGGTCGGCAAGTTCGTCAACCTGGCCAGCCGCTGCGCCGGCTTCATCAGCAAGCGTTTCGATGGCCTGCTCGCCGCGCAGCTGCCCGATGCCGCCCAGTACCAGCGCTTCATCGACAGCCTGGCGCCGATCCGCGAAGCCTACGAGCGCAACGATCCGGCGGCGGCGATCCGCCTGACCATGACCCTGGCCGACGAAGCCAACCGCTACATCGACGACGTCAAGCCGTGGGTGATCGCCAAGCAGGAAGGAGCCGACGCGCAGCTGCAGGCCGTGTGCAGCCAGGGCCTGAACCTGTTCCGTGTACTGGTCACCGCACTGAAGCCGGTACTGCCTTCCACCGCCGCCCAGGCCGAGGCGTTCCTGGCCGCGCCAGTGGCCGACTGGACCGACCTGGCGCAGCCGCTGCTGGCCCATCGAATCGCTGACTACACCCCACTGTTCACCCGTATCGACCCGAAGAAGATTGACGCCATGATCGACGCCTCCAAGGACACCCTGCAGCCGACCGCCGCTGCCCCCGCCGCCAAGGCCGACGCTGCCAAGCCGGCGGCTGCCGTGCCGGCCAGTGCCGCAACGGCCAGCGCCGAGGCACCGGCCTACATCGGCATCGACGACTTCGCCAAGCTCGACCTGCGCATCGGCAAGGTGCTGGTGTGCGAGTTCGTGGAGGGTTCGGACAAGCTGCTGCGCTTCGAGCTGGATGCCGGCGAACTGGGCAAACGGCAGATCTTCTCCGGCATCCGTGCCAGCTACGGCGAGCCGGAAGCGCTGGTCGGCCGCAGCGTCGTGTTCATCGCCAACCTGGCCCCGCGCAAGATGCGCTTCGGCCTGAGTGAAGGCATGATCCTGTCGGCAGGTTTCGATGGTGGCGCGCTGGCGCTGCTGGACGCCGACAGCGGCGCGCAGCCGGGTATGCCGGTCCGCTGATGCACTGCGCGGGTGCGGCCACGGCCGCTCCCGCCGGTCACGGCAACGACGGGACGCACCACGGGAGGCATCGGAATGGAACTGGCGCTGTTCGACTTCGACCATACCGTCACCACCTGCGATACCTATGGCCGCTTCCTGCGCCGCGTGGCCACCGCCGAGCAGCTTGCGCAGGCATGGTGGAAGGTGGGTCCGTGGCTGGCGGCGTACCGGCTGAAACTGATCTCGGCCGAACGCATCCGCGCCCGCGTCACCCGCCTCACCTTCAGCGAGCGCCACGCCGACGACATCGCAGCGCTGGCCACCGGCTTCTCGCGCGAATTCCTGCCCGAGGTGGTGCGCCCGGAAATGCTGGAACAGATCCGCTGGCACAAGGAACAGCAGCACACCGTGGTGGTCGTGTCCGGTTCGCTGGATCTGTACCTGCGTCCCTGGTGCGAAACGCTGGGTCTTGAACTGATCTGCAACCGCCTTGAAAGCCGGGACGGACGCCTGACCGGCCGGTACCACGGCGGCGATTGCGGTCCTCGCAAGGTCGAGCAGATCCGTCGCCGTTTCGATCTGTCGCGTTACACGCGCATCCACGCTTATGGCGACAGCGCAGAGGACCGGCCGATGCTGGCCCTCGCCCACGAACGTTGGTTCCGTGGCAAACCCCTGAAATGATCCATACGCGCAGCCTTCGCCACGCATGAGCCTGATTCCGCCGCTGACCGAACGCCTGGACCGACTGTTGCCGCAGACGCAATGCGGACAATGCGGCTATGACGGTTGCCGCCCCTATGCGCAGGCGATGGCGCGCGGCGAGGCGGGCGTGGACCGCTGCCCGCCGGGCGGCGATGCGGGCGCGCGTGCACTGGCCCAGGTACTGGGTGTGCCGGCACTGCCGTTTGATCGTACGCGCGGCGAACACAAGGCGCCGCAGGTTGCGGTGATCGTCGAGGCCGACTGCATCGGCTGCACCAAGTGCATCCAGGCCTGCCCGGTGGACGCGATCGTCGGCGGCGCGAAGTACATGCATACCGTGATCGCCGACCTGTGCACGGGCTGCGAGTTGTGCATTCCACCGTGTCCGGTGGACTGCATCGTGCTGCGGGAACGGTAGCGGTGCCAGCTCCCTTCCGGCAGGAAAGGGAGCTGACACCCGCCCGCCGTTACGGCACGGCCGCCGTCACCACGATCTCGACCTTCCACTCGGCGTGTGCCAGCTTGGCTTCGACCGTGGCACGGGCCGGGGTCGCACCCTCGACCACCCATTCGTCCCATGCCTTGTTCATGCCGTCGAAGTCGGCCATGTCGGCCAGGAACACTTCCGCGCGCAGCACATGCTGGCGATCACTGGCCACCAGTGCCAGCAGCTTGTCGATCTCGGCCAGCACCTGCCGGGTCTGTCCGGTGATGTCCTGGCTGGTGTCCTCCGGAATCTGGCCGGAGAGGTAGGCAACCTTGTTGTACACGGTCATTTCGGACATGCGCGGTCCGACGTCGTAACGCTCCATCATGGGCGTGGCTCCTGCGGGTGATCAGGCCTGCATTGTCCTCCAAACCGGCGGCGGGTGGGGCTCCTGCACCACCGCTGTTCAAATGCCTTCGAGAGGCGCACGATGCGCCACGCCCGCGTTGACACCGCCCTCGCCCTCCCTGCCGCACCCTTGCGCCGATGACCGTCCCTTCCGATCCCGCAACCGCTCCGTCCATCCCGGTCTGGAAGCGGCTGCTTACCATCTTCGTTCCCCTGCTGATCCTGGCCCTGGCCCTGCATGGCCTGGCCGGCGAGTTCGACGAACATGGCTATCGCGCCATCCGCCAGGCGTTCCATGCACTCAGCGCAACGCAGATCGCACTGACCGTGACGCTGGGCCTGGCCAGTTATGCCTGCCTGATCGGCTTCGATGCCATCGGCCTGCGACGCAGCGGCATCCGCGTGCATCCCGCGCGCATCGGCATCACCGCGTTTCTCGCCCACACCCTGGGCCAGACCGTCGGCTTTGCGGCCTTGACCGGCGGCGCGGTGCGCCTGCGGGGCTATCGCGGTGCCGGGCTGGATCTGGCCCAGATCGGCCAGGTCGTGCTGATGAGCACGCTCGGTTTCATGTTCGGTGCATGGCTGTTGATCGGCCTGGCGTTATGCCTGGAACCCTCAGCGGCGGCGCTGGCGCTGCCGTTGGATTCCGGCGCCGTGCGCGCGGTCGGCATTGCCGCCCTGCTCGCCTATCTGGCCACGGTGCTGCTGGTCGGCCGCAGCGGACGCCAGTTCCGTGTGTTCGGCCACGCCCTGTGGCTGCCCGACCGGCTGACCATGCTCGGCGTCACCGCGCTCAGCGTGATCGAACTGGTGCTGGCCAGCGCAGCGTTTTACGTGCTGCTTCCGGACTCCACGCCCACCGGGCTTCCCGGCTTCGTCGGCCTGTACCTGGTGGCGGTGCTGGCAGGCCTGGTCTCGACCGTTCCGGCCGGCCTGGGCGTGTTCGAGTGGAGCCTGCTCAAGCTGCTGCCGCAGGTGGCACCGGCGGCGGTGCTGGCGGCCGCGCTGATCTACCGCGTCACCTACTACGTCCTGCCGCTGCTGCTGGCCACCGTGCTCGCGCTTGCGCCTGCACTGCGGCGACCGCTGCGGGCCAGCGCCGGCGCCACCCGCGCCGGCTGGAACGCGCTGCGCCCCTGGCTGCCGCAGATCATCGCGCTGGCGGCTTTCAGCATCGGCGCCGCCCTGGTCATCGATGGCACCTTGCCGACCCCGCGTCGCCATCTGCTCAATGCATCGCTGCCGATCCTGGAAACATCGCACCTGATCGGCAGTCTTGGCGGTGTCGCCCTGCTGCTGATCGGCCAGGGCCTGGCCCGGCGTAGCCACGCCGCGTGGATGCTGGCGATGGCGGTCTGCGTGATCACGCCGCTGCCGCTGTGGCTGCGCGGCGGCCAACCGTTGATCGCGGTATCGGCCGTACTGGTCGCGATGGCACTGTGGGCCGCACGCCGTGAGTTCTACCGCCAGGGTGCGCTGCTGGATGAGGCGTGGTCGTGGCCATGGTTGCGCAACCTGGGGCTGGTCCTGGTCGCGGTCACCTGGCTGCTGTTCTTCACGTACAGCCATGTCGAGTACCAGAACGAACTCTGGTGGCAGTTCGCACTGTCCGGCAACGCACCGCGTGCGCTGCGTGCGCTGCTGGTGGTAGCCATCGCCCTGGTGATGTTCGGCCTCGCCCGCCTGCTGCACAGCACGCGCAGCCCGCTGCCGGCCGCTGACGAAGCCACGCTGCAGGCGTTGGCACCGGTGCTGGCCAGCGCCACCGACACCCAGGCCTGCCTGGTGCTGACCGCCGACAAGGCAGTGCTGCGCGACGATGCCCGGCAGGGCTTCGTGATGATGCAGCGCTACGGCGGCTCGTTGATCGCGATGGGTGATCCGGTCGGCCCGCCGGAGGTCGCACGTGCGTTGATCTGGCGTTTCCGTGAGGAAGCCGACCGCCTCGGCCTGCGCCCGGTGTTCTACCAGGTGGGCGAAGCCTACTGGCAGACCTATCTGGATCTCGGCCTGGGCCTGGTCAAGCTGGGCGAGGAAGCGATCGTGCCGCTGCACGACTTCGGTCTGGAAGGCCGCGAACGCGCCGACCTGCGCCAGGCATGGAACCGGGGCAAGCGCAGTGGCCTGTCGTTCCGGGTGGCGCCGGTGGAAGAGGTCCCCAGCCTGCTGCCGCGCCTGCATGCGATCTCCAATGCCTGGCTGGAAGACAAGTCCGGTGACGAGAAAGGATTCTCGCTGGGCAGCTTCGATCCCGATTACCTGGTGCGGTTCCCGGTCGCGCTGGTCGAGGCCGAAGGTCGGATCGTCGCCTTCGCCAACCTGTGGCAGGCGCCAGCCGGTGCCGAGCTGTCGGTGGACCTGATGCGGCACGTCAGCGACGCGCCGAAAGGCACGATGGATTTCCTGTTCATCGAACTGTTCCTGTGGGGCCGGGCGCAGGGCCATGCGCGTTTCTCGCTGGGCATGGCGCCCCTGTCTGGGCTGGCCCAGCATCGCCTGGCGGGCCGCTGGAATCGTCTTGCCGGCCTGCTGGCACGGCATGGTGAGCGCTTCTATGGCTTCAGTGGCCTGCGCCGCTTCAAGTCGAAGTTCGATCCGCAGTGGCGCCCGCGCTACCTGGCGGCGCCCGGTGGCATGCACCTGCCGGCAGCCCTGCTGGACGCCACCCGCCTGATTTCGCTGGATCCACGCCGCGGCTGAGCCACCCGACCGCCGGGCATGGCCCGGCGCTGCTCCTGCAGGCGTGTGCTGATTACGCGCCGCCCTTGAGGATGACCTCGGCCAGACGATCGTAGTCGCCACCGAAATGGTGGTCGCCAGGCAACCGGATCCTGCGCACGCCCTCGTTCGCAGGCAGGTCCGGACACAGCGCGTCCTCATCCTTGTCGCCATAGACGCACAGGGTCTTGGCCGCCGGCAGCCTGGCCACTTCCGGCGCGATCGGCAGGCCATCGCCGCCACCGCCCAGCCAGTTGCTGACATGGAACTCGAAATCGGCCTTCCGCCCCACGGAGAGCAGCACGATGCGCTCGAGTGCTTCGCGGCTGCCGGCATCGAGCCGGTTGATGGTGGCCGGCAGCACGTCGGCGCCCTGCGAGAAGCCGATCAGCATCACCTTGTCGCGCCGCCATTGCTGGCGGTAGTGGTCGATGATCTTCTGCAGGTCAGCGGCAAACCCCTCCGGCGTGCGTTCGCTCCAGAAATAACGCAGCGAATCGATGCCCACCACGGCCACGCCGTGTTCGGCCAACGACGAGGCCACGTCCTTGTCCAGTCCCGCCCAGCCGCCATCACCGGAGACGAAGATCGCCAGCGTATCGCCGTCACCGTGCGCGGGGACTTCCACCACGGGCAGGCCCTTCAACGCCGCCGGCGGCGGTGCCAGGCTGATGCCGGCCTGCGCACCGATCACCCGCGCGGCAGCCACCAGTCCCGGCGTGGCATCGCCGCGGGCGCTGCGCTTGAATCCGCGCGCCATCGCGACCTGCTGCACGAACGGACCCGCGCCCTGGCCCCTGCAGCCCACATCGCCGATGGCATTCAACCAGGGAAAGTTCAGTTCGGCCGGTTGCAGCCGCCCCTCCTTGACGCCGTCTCCGCAGACCATGCGTTCGTGGGCATGGTCGGGACAGAAGCCGGAGGTCAGCAGGCCGGCGAACACCTGGGTGTCGGCCTGTGCGGCCAGGCTGTAGGCCAGCTCGGCACCCTCACCATCGCCGCCGACCAGCGGCAGGTGATATCCCGGCAGGTGCAGGAACGCCTGCACCCAGCGCGAGAAATTCTCGACGTCGCCAGCACCGAACGAACAGGTGCTGTCGCCTTCGCGTTCAAGCACGCCCCGCAGGTGCGCCACATCCACCGCCGCCACCAGCGCACCGTCGGCACGCAGTGCTTCGATCGGCGCCAGGCTGGCAGCGCCATAGGGACCTTCGTGGAACCAGATCACCACCCGCTGCGGCACTCCCGCCGGCAGATGCACCGGCACCTGCTCGAATCGGCCATGGCTGACCTGCTGCACGGATGCCGCGGCCACCGCCGGCAACGCCGCCAGTGCCATCACCAGTCCCATCGCCCTGCCCAACCCTGCACGCGTCATGTCGCAACCCCAGTGGAATGCGCACACGATACGCCGCCACCGCGTGCACGACACGTACCGGTCACGGCCGTTCGCCGGGCCCGCGGCCAGGGTTCAGGCGCGCGTGCGCGCCAGACCGCGCCGGTACAGGGTGACGGCCAGCCAGAGCAGCCAGCCGACGATCACGGCGATCACCAGCTTCTGCCCCAGCCCGCGCGGCGGCCCGTCACGCCAGAGCACATGCAGCCACAGCAACGCGAAGGCCAGCCAGGCCCAGCCCCACAGCAGGGCAGCACTGCGCTGCCAGCCCGGCTCGCGACGCAGGTACCACGCCTGCAGCAGCATGCCGACGCTGGCACACAGGAAGGCCGTGTTGGCAGCCACGCCATGCACCAGCGGCGCCAGCAGCGGCGTCGCCTGCGGCAGCCAGCTGTCGCCGATGGCGACCGTCGCCAGGCCCAGGGCGGACACGGTGAACAGCAGCGGCGCGGCCGCGCTGCGGCGGGGCCCCACGCTGTGACGATAGAGCGCGATGCCGAGCGCGGCGATCGCCACCGCCAGCAGGCAGTAGGCGGCGCGCAGCGCCAGACCCCAGGGACCGTGCAGGTACAGGCTCAAGGTCGCGCGCATCCAATCCAGATCAGCGCGCGCGAACTGCGTCCACAGGGCCGTCGCCACGAACAACAGGAGCGCCACCAGGGCCAGCAGCGCAGCCGGACGCGCTCCGTTCATGGCGTGGCCTCCGGGTGGCGCGCCTTCCATTCGGCCAACGCCTTGCGGTAACGCTGCAGCTCTTCGGCATACAGATCGAGTACGCACAGCGGGCAGCCGCTGCCGCAGCACTCGTTGGGACCAGGTTCTTCCGGTGCGGTCGGCCGGGGATCAGGATCGGGAACGGACACGGTGGGCGGCGCTACCTTGCAGATGCAGGCCGCCAGTGTAACTGCCCCGCTCAGGTGTCCAGCCGGCGGCGCAGATTCGCGCGTGCCGCGGCATCCAGGCGCTGGTGGAAGAAGTCGCTGAGGAAGATCCGCGGTGCGCGCAGCAATCCCTGCAGGAAGCGGCGGCGGCCGGCGCGGTACAGGAAACCCGGGACCACCCCCTGGTACTCCTCGGCCACACCACGATCGTAGGCATCGAACACCGGTGCAGGCGCGCCCAGGATCGCCATGTCGCAATCCAGGAACAGCGCCGCTTCGGCGTCGACATCCGCAGGACCGAGTTCGCCATGACGGGCAGTCAGCAGGATCAGCTGCTCGACGCGGGCGGCGTCGATGCCCGCCAGCGCAGGCTCCTGCGCGATGGCCTGCACGGCCAGTGCCGCCGAGCGTGCCTCGTTGTCCTTGCGTCCCGCCTCGTAGACCGCATCGTGGTAAAGCGCGGCCAGAAAGACCTCGGCGGGCTGCCGCCAACCCGGTCCATCGGCGACGTCCTGGCAGTGCTGCAGCACCGCGCGCACGTGGCCGAAGTGATGGTACGCGCGTGGCGGCGTGGCATATCGGTCCTGCAACGCCTGCCACTGCGCCGGATCGAGCGGGATCGGGGCGAAGTCCATGCCGGCATGATCCTGCCAGACGCCCCGGCCAGCAAGCTGGACAATAATTCACCACGCACTCACAGCCGCCGTCCGGCAAGGGCGGAGCACAGTTGTCCACAGCTTTGCCGAGCGCTGGTCCACATCGCCTGTGGATGACCGCGCCGCCGACCGGCGGTCGATGCACCGGCGCACGGGCAGGACTACACTCGGCGGCAGGCGGATGCGCCCGCCGCTGCCGGGAATTGCCATGCAACGTCCTGCCACCCGATTCCTGCTGCTCGCCCTGCTCGCGCTGGCGGCGCCGGCCGCCGTTGCCCTGGACGGTCCTGCCGCCGCACCGGCCGCTCAGTACCGCCCCGCCCCAGCGAGCGTGCCGACCGCAGACGAAGTGCTGGCGATTCCGCCGGCGCTGCGCGCGATGCTGACCCGACAGGTGATCGCGCGCAGCCACTCGCGCGACCAGCGCCTGCAGGCCCTGGTGGAGATGATCTTCGATCGGCAGGGACTGGATCTGCAGTACGACGCCGACGCGACCTATACCGTCGGCGAAGTCTGGCAGTACCGCCGCGCCAACTGCCTGGCATTCACGCTGCTGTTCGTGTCGCTGGCACGCGAGGCCGGCATCCAGGCCCGGGTGCAGGAAGTCGGCAGCGTGGTGTCCTGGTATCAGGAGCAGGACCAGGGCGTGGTCTACAGCGTCGGCCACGTCAATGCCGGGGTCGACGTCGGCGGCCGCTTCGGCACGGTCGATCTGGACCGCAACGTGCTGTACGACCGCCACGGCCCGCAGCCGATCGACCGTGCCCGTGCTTTGGCGCACTTCTACAACAATCGTGGCGCCGAACGCATGGCCAGCGACGATCTGGACGGTGCCCGGGTGTTCTTCGATGCAGCGGTGGCGCAGGACGCGCGATTCGCACCGGCCTGGAACAACCTGGGCGTGCTGGACAACCGGAAGGGAGACACCGCCGGCGCACGTCGTGCGCTGGAAATGGCACTGCGCCTGGACGGCCGTCAGGATGCGGCACTGAACAACGCCAGTGCGCTCTACCGGCGGTTGGGCCTGGTGGCAGCAGCGCAGCAGCTGGAGCGCCGCCTGCGCGCCGTACAGCGCGAGGATCCGTTTGCCCAGTACATGCTCGGGGCCCGCGCCGAACGCGCGGGCGACCTGGCGGAGGCCATCCGCTGCTACCGCCGGGCGGTGCGCCTGTACGATGCCGCACACCAGTTCCATTTCGGCCTGGCGAGGGTGTACTTCCTCGCCGGCCAGCTGGCCCGCGCCGACAAGGAACTGACACGGGCCCAGGAACTCGGCGGGGCGCCGCAGCAGGCCCGCTACCAGGCCAAGCTGGACAGCCTGGCCCGCTGGCGGGCGCAGCAGCAGGCCAGGCGCTGAGGGCCCGTCAGGCCTTCTTGAGGAAGCAGGTTTTCAGCACCAGCCCCTTGATCTTGTCCGAGTTGCCTTCGATGTGCTCCGCATCGTCCTCGACCAGCCGGATGTTGCGGATCACCGTGCCCTGCTTGAGCGGAATCGAGGAGCCCTTGACCTTCAGGTCCTTGATCACGGTCACGGTGTCGCCGGCCTGCAGGGTGTTGCCGTTGCTGTCACGCACGACCAGCGCCTGCCCCGCGCCCTCCTCGGCGGTCCATTCGAAGCCGCAATCGGCGCAGATCCACAGCGCGCCATCGGCATAGGTGTTTTCCAGGGTGCACTGCGGACAAGCGGGAACGGACGACATTGCAAGTACCTCAAAATGAATCAACGGCCGCCATTGTAACCGCCCGCTCTTTTCACCCGTTCTCCCGCGGCCGCTCCCCCTGCCCGCCCGAGATGGCCGGCAGGCGCTTGCAGCGGACCGCAAACTGCAGCAGAGTGCGCGGCCCTTGTCCGTCCCTGGAATTCCGCATGCGCCTCGGCATCGACTTCGGTACCAGCAATTCTGCCGCCGCCATCGTGCACGAGGGCCGCCTGTTGCCGATCCGCTTCGGCGATGCCGAACAGTTCCGCACCAGCGTCTACTTCCCAGGCGTGGTACCCGATCCGGACGACTTCCAGCCCGATGCCAGCCAACAGCATGCGCTGGAGCAGATGATCGACAGCGCGGCGCGTGCCGCCCGCGCTGCCGGCCAGGAGCGCCCGCCGCAGGCACTGCGCCGCGAAGCATTGCGCGCACTGCGCCGCGAATGGATGGAAGCCCGTGCCCGCGAAGCGCGCAGCGCCAGCGACCTGCTGCAGAACGCGATCTACGGCGATGACGCGCTGGAAGCCTATTTCGAGGAGCATGAAGGCAACCTCGTGCAGAGCCCCAAGTCGATGCTCGGCTACAACCTGCACCCGCGCGCGAAGCAGACCATCACCGGCATTGCCGCGCATATCCTTGAGCACATCCGCCTGACCGCCAGCGCGCAGCTCGGCCAGCCGCTGCGCACCGCCCTGCTCGGCCGCCCCGTGCAGTTCCGCAGCTCGATCGGCGAGGCCGGCAACGCGCAGGCGCTGGACATCCTGCGCGAGGCGGCGGCGCAGGCCGGCTTCGACCACATCGATTTCCTGGAAGAACCTGCCGCAGCGGCGATGCACTATCACGCCGGAAGCGCGACACGGCACCGGGCCGTGATCGTCGACATCGGCGGTGGCACGACCGACATCGCCCATGCCGAAGTGGGGGGACCGGTGCCCCCGCATATCCACCGTGCCTGGGGCATTGCCCGTGGCGGCACCGACATCGACCTGGCCCTGAGCCTGTCCAGCTACATGCCGCTGTTCGGTCGTGGCATCACCCGCGTGCCCGCCCACCACTACGTAGAAGCCGCCACCGTGCAGGACATGACCCGCCAGCGCGACTTCCGCCAGCACAACTACGATGCGGTCGACGCACCCTGGGGCCCGCGCCTGCAGGCACTGCAGGACACCGGCAACACCGCGCGCCTGTACCGTGATGTCGAGCGCGCCAAGATCGCCCTGAGCAGTTCTGCCACGCACCGCAGCACGCTGGACTACATCGGCCGCGACCTGCACGCCGACAGCAGTGCCGAGGGCCTGGCCAGTGCGGCCCATGGCTACCTGGAACAGATCCGCACGCTGCTCGCCCAGGTGCGCAGCGACATCGGCGGCGACCCGGACGCGGTGTTCCTGACCGGTGGCATGTCCCGTGCGGGCTACCTGCGCCAGGCCGTGGCGGAGGCGTTTCCGGGTGCCCGGATGGTCCACGGGGAGCCTTCACTCGGGGTGGTACAAGGCCTGGCGCTGGCCGCAGCCAGCCGGGATTAACAAAACGTTACGCAGGGTTTGCTACCCTCCGTAGGCTTGATCCACAGCTGTACCTTCCATCGGCCCTGCCGATGTGTGCTCCGGGTGCAGCGCGGCCCGCCACGCGGGTCTTGCGGCCGTGCCTTCCTGGCTCGTTCATGGCCGCGCATCACCCGAGCCGCCATCGAGACCCGCTTTGGGCACCCGCCAGGCCCCTGTGGCCTTACAACCTGACGCCGCACCTGCACCCATCGACTGCCGCCGTTGTGACGCGGTCTGTTGCCGGCTGCCGGTACTGCTGCAGCCCGGCGACCACGTGCCCGGCCAGTTCCTCGCGCGCGACGCCCACGGCCGGGCCGTGATGGCGCGCAACGAGGAAGGCTGGTGCGCGGCGATCGATCCCTATCACCTGCGCTGCACGATCTATTCGCAGCGCCCGGCGATCTGCCGCCAGTTTTCGATGGGCGGCGATGACTGCCGCCGCGAGCGGCAGGATTACCTGCGCCAGGCCGATGCTTGTGCGCTTTCCTCCCCTTCCACCTGACAGGAGCAACCATGCCCCGCAAGGCAAAGACCCCCGCGAAGGCTAACAACAGCATCCGTAGCGAACGCAAGGGTGCAGCCGCCAGTACTGTGGTCAGCAGCGACTCGATCGCGTCTGACCTGGCCGCGTTCCGCAAGGCCGGTGGCAAGATCGAAGTGCTGGGTACGACCTGGGCGCTGAAGAAAGCCAGCTGACCCTCCCTGACCGCGGCGGCGCTGCCGCCGCGGCCTGCCGGTCGATGCTCAGCGGTCCAGTCGGACCCGCACGCTGCCCGAATGCGACTGGATGCGGATATCGCCGTCACCGCCCCCCAGCCGCGTGTCGAGATTGCTGCCCGGCCCATAACGCGGCCGCTCCACCGTGCCGGCATCACTGTTGATCGAGCCGCTGAAGCTGTTCACCGACAGCTGCGCCGATACGGTCCGCGGCAACCGCAGATTGACCGATGCGCTCACCGATTCGACGTTGATGCGCCCCCCCGGCGCCAGACCGGCAGCGGCCAGTTCGATGCTGCCTGACACCGTCTCCACCGCCAGGCGCTGGATGCGCCCCGCATCGACATCCACGCGTCCGGACACGGTCTGCGCACCGATGTCGCCGGACACGCCTCCCCCCGCGTCAATGCGGCCGCTGACGGTGTTCACGTCCAGCCGCGGCGTCTGCAGGCGGGCAGTGACGCTGCCGCTGACCGTGTTGAGCTTGGTGTCGCCGCTACGGCCTGCCGCGGACAGGCTGCCGCTGACCGTATCGGCCTGCAGCCGACGCACATCGATGCCACTGATGTCCTGGCTCGCACTGACGGTGCTGAGCAGCAGTTCCGCCGAGCGCGGCACGTTCAACACCAGGGTGGCCCCGCCATTGTTGCTGCGGCGTGGATATTCCACCTCCCACCGCACGCGGTTGGCACTCTTCTCCTGACGCAGCTGCAGGCCGTCGCTGAGGCTGCCGGTGAGCTGGACCTCGTTGCGGTCCCAGCCGCGCACGGTGACCTTGCCGGCCACGTTGCTCAGTTCAATCCGGCCACCGGTGGCGAGTGCATGGCGTTCGTCGACGCGCGTGTCGGCCAGTGCCACAGCCGGTACCAGCAGCAGCGCGGCGCAGCAGAAAAGAAGGGGTCGCATCATGGGTCTCCTCAGGTTGTCAGTCCGGCGGCGGCCTGCGCCGCCTGCCGGGTCAGTTCCAGCCGCAGCGCATAGGTGCGCTTGAGCTGTCCAAGCAGGTGCGGCGCACGTGGATCCTGCGCCATCGCCGCGCGGATCTGCTCCGCGCTGCGGTCGAGTTCGTGCAGGGCCGGTTGCCACTCCGCTGCCCCGCCCTGCGGCAGGGAGGCCACCGCCTGCTGGTACTGCTCGGTCATCGCTGCGGCCTGCAGCTGCAGCCCGGAAGGCGCCGGCGTGGCCTGCGGCGGCTGCCACCACGGTGCCACCGCGTAGACCGCCAGGCTGGCGGCCAGCGCCGCGCCCACCGGCAGCCACCAGCGCCGTCGCGGACGCGGCGTCATCGCCACCACATTGCCTGCTGCCGGGAGCGGTCCGGGGGCGGACCCGCGCGGTGGCAGGCTGGCCGACAGCCGCGCCCAGCCGTCCTCCGGAACGCTGCGCTCGCGGGGCAAGGCGCGCAGGCGCGCGAGCAGATCGTGGTCGTAGTCGGGGTCGTTCATCGTCATGTCATGTCTCCCAGCCGTGCACGCAGCAAGCCACGCGCACGATGCAACTGTGCCTTGGAACTGCCGACAGCCATCTGCAGCTGCTCGGCGATTTCCTGGTGTTTCCAGCCTTCGATGTCGTGCAGCACCAGCACCGCCCGCGCCCGTGGGGGCAGCGTCGCCAGCGCACGTTCCAGGTCGCGCTCCGTGCCGGCGCAGCGGTCATGCACGGCCAGCTCCGGTACACCACCGTCCACGTCATCCAGGCTGTCGTGATCGTGTCCTCCCGCCCGGCCGCGCAGTTCCATCAGCGCGGCATTGACCCCGAGACGATGCAGCCAGGTCGACAGGCTGCTTTCGAAGCGGAACCCGGGCAGTGCCTTCCACGCCTGCAGGAACGCTTCCTGCAGCGCATCCTCCGCACGTGCCTGCTGGCCGCCACACAGCCTCCACAGCACGGCGAACACCCGTGGCGCATGGCGTCGATACAGCAGTTCGTAGGCCGCTGTATCGCCACCGGCTGCCGCCCGTACCAGGGCGGGTTCGTCGACGGCGTCGGAGGCAGCAGGCGGTGCGGGCATGGTGGTGTCGAGCATAGTCCTTGGATGCGCCAGTCCCGCAGAAGGTTTAGATCCGATTCCTGCCAGGCACGATGCAACCTTTTCGGCGGCCGCTGCATCCATGGAGGGTCCTTCGTGAAATACCGTCCGGGAGCCCGCCATGTCCAGCCCATCGTGTGCCGCCCTGCTGGCCGTCGCTGCCTGCGTCGCGCTGCAGGTGCTTGGCCTGTCGCTGCAGCTCCACCCCGAGCGCGGCCGGGCCTGCCTGCAGCAGCAGCGCCAGGAGCTGGTGTGCCTGGCGTGGAGGCCGATGGTCGAATCGCCGGCACGTGCCGGGTAACATCGGCGACCACCACCGCTACCTGCTGTCGCCCCATGATGTTGTCGCTGAAGGATCACCTGCCGGCCTGGACCCATCCCTGGCTGCACAACATGGGCATCGCCCTGCAGATCGCGCTCGTCCTGCTGGCCGCCTGGCTGCTGCGGCTGCTGGCGCGCCGCCTGATCCGCCGATTCGCCGACCACTACACCCTGCCGCCGGAAATGGTGATGGGCGCGCGCCGCATCACCAGTTTCGTGGTCTATTTCAGTGCACTGCTGTACATCCTGAGCCTGCTGGGGGCCTCACCGGCAGTGCTGTGGACGGCATTCACGGGCTTTGCAGCCGTCGGTGCGGTGGCCTTCTTCGCGGCCTGGAGCGTGCTCTCCAACATCTTCTGCACGCTGCTGATCTTCACTACCCGCCCGTTCCGCCTGCATGACTACATCGAGGTGCTGGAGAACGGCGAGAAGCCCGGACTGAAGGGCCGGGTGATCGATGTGAACCTGATCTACACCACGTTGCAGGAGACCGGCGAAGGCCACGAAGGCACGGTGCTGCAGCTGCCGAACAACCTGTTCTTCCAGCGCACCGTACGCCGCTGGCGCGATCCGGCACAGGCGCCGGGCGGCATCCAGGGCGACGGCTGAGCCGCCCACATCAACGCAGCTGGCTGTCTTTGCTGCCGCGACGGTTGTAGCTGCTGTGCGCCTGCTCTTCCTCATCGTGCGCCTGCTGGCAGGCCACGCACAGCCGTACGCCGGGCACGGCGTTGCGCCGCGCCAACGGAATCGGTGCGTCGCATTCCTCGCAGTGCTCCAGACCCGGGCCCTGGCGCAGCTGGCGCCGCGCGCGGGCAATCGCATCGTCTACCGTCGCGTCGATCTGGTCCTGGACCGCGCCATCTCCCGCCCAACCGGTAGCCATGTCCGTCCTCCGCAGGTGTGTGGCCTGATATGGGGACGATACACCCACGGAAAAGGCCGGGCAGTGCCCCGCCCGGCCCGTGCTTCAGCTACCTGTCTGCCCGTGGGGACGCCTGCGGCAGCGGCTTACCAGACCAGATCGTCAGGAATCTGGAACTGCGCGTAGTAGGCATCATCTTCGGCGTTGCCGGTGGAGATCTCCTCCGTCGAGCCCGGCTGCCCGTGGTCGACCACGATGGCTTCCGGCGCGCGCTCGCGCACCTTTTCCGCCGCAGCACGGGGCAGCAACGCGTAACCCTCGCCCTGGGCGACGATGACCAGCACGCCCACCGACAGCGCCTTGCGCAGCTTGGGGTCGATCAGCAGGGTGCGGATCGTGCTGCCATCGCTGAAGCGATACTCGTCCTCGCCCTTATGCGGCACGGCATGGGCAGCGATGATCTGCTTTGCCTGCGCCTTCTGCTCGGCCAGCCTGGCCTGTGCGTTGCGCTCGGCGGCCAGGGCACGATCACGCTCGATCTTCTCGGCGCGGGCGCGTTCAGCCTCACGCTGGACCTCGGCCGACGTCGATTCAGCCTTGCCCTGGCGCGCCTTGGCCTGTTCGCGTGCGGCGGCGCTGGCCTGCGACTTCTTGGCCAGGCCGGCCTTGAGCAATTGTTCCTGCAGCGCGTTGGGCTTTGCCATGGTCGGTGCGTACCGCGTGTAATCTTGGATGCCCCCATTCTACCGACGCCCCGCCGCCCCTGCATGGCAGTCCTGAAGTACCTCACCGGTTATCCCGAACCCCTGGTCGCCCAGGTCAGCGAACTGCTGGCGCAGGGCCGGCTCGGCCCGTGGCTGCAGCAGCGCTATCCCGAGCCCCATGAGGTGCGCAGCGACCGCCAGCTCTACGACTACACCCAGGAGCTGAAAGACCGCTACCTGCGCAAGTCGGTACCGCTCAACAAGGTCTGCTACGACAACACGCTGGAAGTGATCAAGCATGCATTGGGCACGCATACCGCCGTTTCCCGCGTGCATGGCAGCCGCCTCAAGGCCAGCCGTGAGATCCGCATCGCCACGGTGTTCCGGCAGGCGCCGGCCGCCTTCCTGCGCATGATCGTGGTGCACGAGCTGGCGCATCTGAAGGAAGCCGACCACAACAAGGCCTTCTACCAGCTCTGCCAGCACATGGAGCCCGATTACCTGCAGCTGGAATTCGACACCCGCCTGTACCTGACCGAGCTGGCCAACCGCAGCCAGCGCTGACCGCGCGCAGGGGCTACACTGCGCGGCCCCCGCCCGACCTGCCCGCCCATGGAACCGATACGCCTCGACAAACGCTTGTCCGCCCTGCTCGGCATCCCGCGCGGCGAAGCGCGGCGCTACATTGAAGGTGGCTGGGTCACGGTCGATGGTGAGGTGGTTGAACAGCCACAGCGCCCGGTCGATGACACTGCGGTGATCGTGGTCGATGAACAGGCCAATGACAGCAAGGCCGAGCGCGTGGGCATGCTGCTGCACAAGCCGGCTGGTGCTGCCGCCGAAACCCTGTGTGCGCTGGTCAGCAGCAACAGCCACAGCGCTCTGTACGCCAGCGGCATCCGGCCACTGCAGCGCCATTTCCACGGGTTGCAGCTGGCTGCGTCCCTGCCCGCGGCAGACAGCGGCCTGGTCGTGGTCAGCCAGGACCCGGCCACGCTGGCCCACCTGCAGCGCAATCTCGGCCGCACCGAACAGGAGTATCTGGTCGAAGTGGCAGAAGGCGGGCCGGAACGGGGCCCCTGGCTGCTGGCCCGGCTGCAGCAGGAGTCGGGCGGAGCGAAGGTGAGCTGGCAGAGCGAGCAGCGGCTGCGCTTCGCCGGCAAGGGGCTGACGGCCAAGGGCCTGAAGACCGCGGTGGCTGCCGCTGGCCTGCAGGTCACCGCCCTGCGCCGCCTGCGCATCGGCCGGGTGGCACTGGGCCCGCTGCCGCCGGGACAGTGGCGCTACGTGGGCAGCGACGAACGGTTCTGACGCGCGCCGCCGCGCGGCACGCCGATCCACTAGCATGGGGCCATGAGCCCGCCTGCGCCTGTGTGGCGACGCCTGTTGCGCGTCGTTGCGATCATCTTCGCCATCCTTCTGCTGCTGGTCCTGTCCGGACTGCTGCTGGCCGACCACCTGACGCCACAGGCGCACGGTGAGCCGTCGCACGTACTGCCGCTGCAACCGGCGCAGACCCGCATCGACCAGCAGGTCGTGCCGCTGCAGGAGGCGCACCCCGGGCAATCCGGCGTGGCCTTCCTCGGCGATGGCATGGATGCATTCGCGGCGCGCGCGATGATCACCGCGCAGGCCGGGCGCAGTCTGGACCTGCAGTACTACATCTGGCACGACGACCTGATCGGTCACCTGATGGCCAGAGCGCTGCATGACGCCGCCGAGCGCGGGGTGCGCGTGCGCATCCTGCTGGACGACATGAATGCCAAGCACAAGGACGCGCTGATGATGGCGCTGGACCGGCATCCGAACATCGAGATCCGGCTCTACAATCCGTTCCGCAACCGCAGCGGCATCCTGCGCATGGTGGAGATGGTGCAGCGCTTCTTCAGCGTGAACCACCGCATGCACAACAAGAGCTGGATCGCCGATGGCCGTGTTGCCATCGTCGGTGGCCGCAACATCGGCGAGGAGTATTTCAGCGCGCGCACGGATGTGAACTTCCAGGACCTGGACCTGCTGGTCGCCGGCCCTGCCGTTGCACAGGCGAACCGGATATTCGACGACTACTGGAACAGCCCGGCGGCGATTCCGGTCTCCGCGCTGGCCTTCCATACCGACGCGCAGCTTCGCCTTCTGGTGCGTGAGTCCGACCATGAAGCGCAGCGCGATGCTGCCCGGCCCTATCTTGCGCGCGTGGCCGAATCACGCCATCGGCAGCGTCCCAGCCCCGAGCCGCTGCACTGGAGCAGCACCGTGCGCATCGTCTCGGATCCGCCGATGAAACACCGCAACGACGACCGCGGCAGCTGGCTCGTTACCGGGCTGATCGGTGAACTGGAGTCTGCGCGCAGCAAGGCCTTGTTGATTTCGCCCTACTTCGTGCCGGGCAACGAGGGCCTGGACGGGCTCTCGGCAATGGCGTCGCGCGGCGTGCACGTGGGCATAGTGACCAACTCCCTTGCCGCCAACGACGTTGCGGCCGTGCACGGCGGCTACATGGGCTACCGCGTGCCCCTGCTGAACGCCGGCGTGCACCTGTATGAGCTGAAGGCACAGGGCCAGGCGGGCGATGCAGGCCTGTTCGGCAGCAGCGGGGCCAGCCTGCACACCAAGGCCTTCCTGGTGGACGACCACCGTGGCTTCGTCGGTTCCTTCAACCTCGACCCGCGCTCGGCCTATCTCAACACCGAAATGGGGGTGCTGTTCGACGATCCCGTGCTGGGCGCGCAGCTGCGCGACGAGTACCTGCGCCTGGCCGACGCCAGGCACAGCTGGTGGCTGGCAGTGGACAACCGCGATCGGCTGCGCTGGCTGGAGCGTGAGCCTCCGCCGCGCTGGGTGGAGGACGAGCCAGGTGCTACGCGGCGCCAGCGCTGGCTGTCGCGGATCATCAGCTGGCTGCCGGTGGAATCGCAGCTGTAGCGCTCAGTGTGCCCTGGCCTCGCCTTCATGCGGGGCGTCGTCCAGTGTTTCCACGCTGCGACCATGCAGGCGCCGCCAGATCCAGCGAAGCGCATGGGGCGGAGCCGACGGCAGCTGCTCCAGCAGGGCCAGCATGCGGCCCTGGGTGGAGTGGCCATGCCGGCACAGCAGGCTCGCCGCCGCCGCTGCGCTGCCCAGCCGCAGGCTGTCGGACAGAGGGCCCGAGGCGTCGGTCGCCAGGGTCTGGTGTACCGGGTCGGGCAGCTCCCAGGCGGCGGCCACCCGCTGTGCCAGCGGCAACGACCACTGCTGCAGCAGCTGCAGGGCCAGGGCCGGCTGCACGTCCTCGCCGCGCGCCTGGGCTTCCTGCAGCAGCTGGCGCATCACCAGCGCCGCACCGAGTCCCTGCACCAGGCCCAGCCACTGCGCGGCGAAGGCATCGCCGGAGTTCACGCTGCGTGCGTGGTCGGCAGCAGCACGCGATGCCAGCAGGGCGTGCTCCCAGGTGATCGTGCTGAACTGCGGGAACCGCTCGCACTGAACCTGCATCACCGGCTGCACCAGCACCGCACTGATGATCTGCCGCACGCCTTCCGTGCCGACCAGGGTCACCGCCCGCTGCAGGCTCTCGACCGGGCGTTCGTGGACCTTGTACGCGGGACTGTTGGCGATGCGCAGCAGGTTGCCCGTGAGTACCGGATCCTGGCCGATGATCGCCGCCATCACCCGTGCCGAGGCGGCATCATCGTTGACGGTCTGGATCAGCTGCGGCAGCAGCTGCGGCCGGCGCGGCAGCTGCCGCGTCGCCCAGTCGCGATCCTGCAGCGCGTCCGCCACCGCCTGTGCCAGTCCGGCGCTGGCGGCATCGACAGGGCCGGGCTCGCCCGCCAGTCGCGGGTACAGCGCCAGCGCGTGCAGGCCACGCTGCAGCTGCGCGGCGATCTCTCCCGGGGGCACTGGGTCTCCCTGCAGGCGGGCAGCCGCAGCGGCCACCGCCTGACGCGGCCCCGCCGACAGACGCGACGGCGCCGCGCCGGTCAGCGACGCAAGCCAGCCGCGTACCCTGCGTGCCCAGGCCAGCGTCACCGGCCGTGATCCTGTCGATGTCGTACTGCGCTCGCCATGGCCCGTCTCTGTCTCTTCACACGATCCGGCCACTGGCCATCGACGCAGCATCGGCCGCGCTTTCATCTTCTTTAACCCGCAGTGCCCGTCGACGTCGACGGCAGACACTCGGGGAATGGACTAGAATGGCGCCGCGCGACCCGTCCCCCTGCACCGACGACGTCGCTTTTTTTGTTTTGGGACCCTACCGTTCACTGGTCGTTCGCTGCAGTTCGCCGCCGTTCGCACCATCGGAGACGCCATGCTATTCGAAACCCTCGCCACCACCGGCCACGAACAGGTGGTGTTCTGCCACAGCCATGACGCCGGCCTGAAGGCGATCATCGCCATCCACAACACCACCCTGGGCCCGGCCCTGGGCGGCGTGCGCATGCGTCCCTATGCCAGCACCGACGAAGCGCTGGCCGACGTGCTGCGGCTGAGCCGGACGATGACCTACAAGAATGCGCTGGCCGGCCTCAATGTCGGTGGCGGCAAGGCGGTGATCATCGGCGATCCGAAAGCGGACAAGACCGAAGTCCTGTTCCGCGCCTTCGGTCGCTATGTCGATTCGCTGGGTGGCCGCTACATCACCGCCGAAGACGTCGGTACCGACGTCAACGACATGGAGAACATCTACCTGGAAAGCCAGTTCGTGACCGGCGTCCACCAGGTGCATGGCGGCTCCGGAGATCCCGCACCGTTCACCGCCTACGGCGCGCTGCAGGCGTTGATGGCGTCGATGCGTTTCAAGTTCGGCCACGAGGAAGTGGGCAAGACCAGCATCGCGGTGCAGGGCCTGGGCCACATCGGTATGGAACTGGTCAAGCTGCTGCGCGACCGCGGCGCGAAGCTGTATGTCACCGACCTGGACGCGGCCTTGGTCGATCGCGCAGTCAGCGATTTCGGCGCCGAAGCAGTGAAGCCGGACGAGATCCACGAAGTGAATGCCGACGTCTTCGCGCCGTGCGCGCTGGAAGGCTCGATCAATGCCGACACCCTGCCGCGGATCAAGGCCAAGATCATCTGTGGCACCGCCAACAACCAGCTGTCCAGCCTGGAAATCGGCGATGAACTGCACGCGCGCGGCATCCTGTACGCACCCGATTACGCGGTCAATGCCGGTGGCGTGATGAACGTGTCGCTGGAGATCGATGGCTACAACCGCGAGCGCGCGATGCGCCTGATCCGCAGCATCTACCACAACCTGACACGCATCTTTGAACTGTCGCAGCGCGAGAACATCGCGCCGCAACGTGCGGCCGACCGAATCGCCGAGAGCCGCATCCTGTCGATCGGCAAGCTGAAGATGCCGCTGGGCCGCAGCACCCCGCGCCTGGGCAATCTGCGCGGCGGTTGACCGCCCCTGCCGGGCCTCGGCACGGCGCCCCTCCGGGCGCCGGCAACCCCATGATCGATCAGAACCCGGCGCTGTAACGCAGCGCCGCTTGCCGTGCGTCATCACCGCCGACACGCTGATCGATGCCCAGGCTCAGACGGCCACTCCGCCCCCACCACGACTCCAGCGCAAGCCCGAGCAGGGCGCTGCCACGCGGTGAGTCGGCACCTGGCAACGGTGCCCACGCGTCGACACCGACGAAGCTGGCCTGCCACTCCCCGGCGCCGCCCTGAAGGCGCTGCTGCCATTCGGCGTGCCCGCGCAGCGTCCAGCGTCCCCAGCCGCGCTCGCCGCGCAGCCCCGCCAGCAGTTGGCTGCGCTGCGTACGATTGGCTTCACCCCGCAGGCCGAAACCGAAGCCGCCGCGCTCGTTGAACGCCGCGGTATCCACCCGCGTGCCACTGGCACCGACATACGGTGTCAACGACGCGCCGACGGTGCCGAAGCGATAGCCGCTTTCGACACTGGCGCTGCTGAACCGACCGCCGTAGCGCGCGGAAACGCCGTAGGCACCTGCACCCAGCAGCAGCTGCCGGTCCAGTTCGCGGGTGAACCGCCCTGTGCCGAACTGCGCCAGTGCATAACCGCGCCCAACGCTCCAGCCGGCATACAGCTGCGCCTGCGCCTGGCGGTCCTGCCCGCGATCACCGTTGAAGGCACTGCCACCGTTGCTGCGTGTTTCACCGAACGCCATGCCCAACAGGCCATGGCTGCCCAGCGGCACGTCCTGACCGGCCATCCAGCCCCGGCTGTCGGTCGCGCTGCCGGCGAAACTGCCCTGCCCTGCCTCACCCAACGTGCTCTGCCAGGCACCGCGCAGCGCAGGCAGAGCCTGCACGCGATCAAAACGGGCGGCCACCGCGCGTCGCGACATGTCGATGCTGTCGAAGGTTGCCGCCTCGGCCCGTGCGTGGGCCTTGCCGGACAGGCTCTCCAGCGTGGCCGCCAGGCCCGTGCTGCGCTGCAGGCCGGCCGCTGCGCCACCGAATGGCGAATCCTGCAACGCGTGGTTGCCGTCCAGTTCGACGAACGCGCCTTCCAGCCGCGCCGCAGTTGTCTGCACACCGGCATCGAGCCCACGCGCAGCGGCGGTGACACTGATCCGGGTCAGGTTCAACCATGCGTTGTTGCTGTCATAGCCATAGCTGGTCTGCAGCAGGGCCAGCCCCTGCAGGCCACTGGATGTGACCGCGGTGCTGAAGGTGCCGGTCAGGCCGGCTGCAGCATGGATCAGATCCTGCCGGGTACCGTCCTGCGGCACGTAGCCATCGACGAATCCGTGGACGTGCACGCCACCGTCCAGACGGGCGCTGCCGGTGACCTGCAGCGCGTTGGCCCCCAGCGCGATCATCAGCTGTGCGCCGGCCTGCTGCACGTAGTTGCCTTCGATGGTCGCCGTGGTATTGGCGGTGGTCAGGAACACGCTGCTGCCGTTGGTCACGTTGCCGACCACGCGGGGCGTGCCGCCATTGAACTGCAGGCCGCTGGATGATGGATCGGCCTGCGGCAGGATGCTCACGCTGGAACGGATCACGCCGCCGTCGCGCAGCGACAGCACACCGCCTTCGATGCGGGTGGCACCGCTGTAGCTGCTGTTGCCGGTCAACGCCAGCACGCCAGCGCCCTGCTTGACCAGGCCGCCACTGCCGACGATGTCGTTGCTCCAGACCGAACCGGTGGATGCTGCGTCGACATTGGCAATCACGTCGCCCCAGTCGAAACGTCCCGGCCCGTTGATGGCCCTGCCGATGTCGAGCAGGCCGTAGCCGAACACCGGGTCCACGCCGGCGGCGCCGATGTCCTTGGCCGTGCCGAGCAGGGTCTGCCGTACCAGGTTGTTGTCGAAGTACGGATACCGCTCCCACACCAGCGCGGCTGCGCCCGACACCAGAGGTGCGGCGAAGGACGTGCCGTAGTTCCAGAAGTAGCTGGTGCCCGCGTCATCCGGATAGACCGCGCTGCCCGGCGCCGCCAGACAGTAGCGCGCCGCCTGGCCGCAGGCATTGGCGTAACCGGCCAGCGTGTCCGGCGCGTAGGGATCGACGGCCGTGGCCACCAGCCAGCCGCGCTCCAGATCCGCAGCCGGTCGCGAGCCTGCCACGCCCGCCTGGCCCGGCAACGCCGCCAGGCTGCTGGGCTCGCTGCGCGCATCGTTGCCCGCGGCGAACACCACCAGCCCGCCGTGATTGATGACGAAAGGCCGGTACTCGCCGGCGACCTGGGCGGTGGTGGGCAGGTCGGTCCAGTACAGACCGCCCCAGGAATTGTTCATCACCTTGACGTTGTAGCTGATCAGGTCGCGGTGCACCTGGGCCACTCCGAGGGTGCCGCTGAAGGAATTGCCCTGGCCGCTGCCGTCGTCTGCCGGCGGCTTGTCGGAGATGATCCGCGCCGACACGATCTGCGCACCGGGCGCGATGCCGCCGGGCCAGCGCCCGACCGCTGCGCCCGCGGCCAGGCTGGCGACGGCAGTGCCATGGCCGACCACATCGTCCACGCCCAGATTGTTGCGGGCAGGGTCGATGTAGGTGAGGTTGGCCACTACCCGCCCGTTCAACGCGGCGGCCGCGCGCTGCACGCCCGAATCGACGATGCCGATGCGCACGCCCCTGCCGGTGGCACCGGTGGCCTGCGCGGCACCCGCATGGGTGACCGACAGGTGCGCATCGAAGGCCGGCTCCAGCGGTTTGGGCGGGGGCGGCGTGGTCGGCGGCGGCGGTGCAGGCGGCGGCGTGGTGGGCGGCGGGTCAACGCGCACGTTGCCACCGCCACCTCCGCCCCCACACGCCGTCAGCGCCATCGCCAGCGCCGCTGCCAGGACCGACCGTGCCATCGTCGTGCGTTCCATCGATTCCATCCCATGAACGTTGGCCCGCCTTCATCCCGGCGGGCATGCGGCGCCATCCAGCGGCAGCCACCCCCGACCCTCTATACTTGGGCCGACCCCCACGCAGTCTGCCGGGAAACCGGAGCGCATCCAACGCCCCCGGTCTCCTTTCCGAACATTGCTTACGCATCAACGAGATTGCCATGTCCAACATCGTCATCGCCGCCGCCAAACGCACCGCCATCGGCTCCTTCCTCGGCCAGTTCAACGGTGTGCCGACCCCGACCCTCGGCGCGGCCGCCATCGCCGCAGCGCTGGAGCAGTCCGGTGTCCCGGCCAGCGACGTTTCCGAAGTCCTGATGGGCTGCGTGCTGCCGGCCAACCTTGGCCAGGCGCCCGCCCGCCAGGCCGCGATCGCCGCCGGCATCCCGCTGTCCGTCGGTGCCAGCACCCTCAACAAGGTGTGCGGCTCGGGCATGAAGACCATCATGCTCGGGCATGACCTGATCAAAGCCGGTTCGGCCAAGGTCGTGGTTGCCGGCGGCATGGAGTCGATGTCCAATGCGCCGCACCTGCTGCCCAACTCGCGCACCGGCAACCGCTTCGGCAACTTCCAGGCGGTGGACCACATGGCCCACGATGGCCTGGTCAACGCCTACGACGGCAAGGCCATGGGTGAATTCGCCGAGTGCGCCGTGGACAAGTACCAGTTCAGCCGCGAGGAGCAGGACGCCTACGCCATCGAATCGGTCAAGCGCGCGCAGGCGGCGCAGACCAACGGTGCGTTCGCCGACGAGATCGTCGCGGTGAAGGTGGCCACCCGCAAGGGTGAGGTCGAGGTCGACACCGATGAACAGCCCGGCCGCTCGGACATCGCCAAGATTCCGACCCTGCGCCCGGCATTCAAGAAGGACGGCAGCGTGACCGCTGCCAGCTCGTCCAGCATTTCCGACGGCGCCGCCGCCGTGGTGCTGCTGACCGAGGAAGACGCCAAGGCCCGCGGCATCACCCCGCTGGCACGCATCGTCGGCCACGCCACGCATTCGCAGGAGCCGGAGTGGTTCACCACCGCACCGATCGGCGCCATCCACGCATTGCTGCAGAAGACCGGCTGGTCGCTGGACCAGGTGGATCTGTTCGAAATCAACGAAGCCTTCGCCGTGGTGGCGATGGCCCCGATGCGCGAACTGGGCATTCCCCACGACAAGCTCAACGTGAATGGTGGGGCCTGCGCATTGGGCCATCCGATCGGCGCATCCGGGGCACGCCTGGTGGTGACCCTGGTCAACGCCCTGCGCACGCGCGGTGGCAAGCGCGGCATTGCCACCCTGTGCATCGGTGGTGGCGAGGCGACCGCAATTGCCATCGAATTGATTTAAAAAGGTTTAACTGCGATTTCGCAAAAATGAATGCGGGATCGCTTGACAGCCAAACGTGGCTTGTCATCATGTTGTCGGCGCGCAGTTGCGCGTTGCCTAATCTAACGACGAGGATTCACACAATGAGCATCAACAAGCTGCTGGTCGCGATGTCCCTGGCTCTGGCCCTGGCCGCCTGCTCGAAGCAGGAAGCTGCCCAGGACGCCGCTGCTTCGGCCAACGAAGCCGCCACCGAAGCCCAGGCTGCTGCCGATCAGGCCGCCGCTGCTGGCGCCCAGACCGCCGACGCTGCCCAGCAGGCCGCCGACACCGCCGCCACCGCTGCTGACGCTTCGGCTGACGCCGCTGCCCAGGCTGCTGGCGCCGCTACCGACGCTGCTGCTGAACAGGCCAAGGACGCTGCCAAGGCTGCCGAAGGCACCGCCGAGCAGGCCAAGGACGCTGCTGAAGAAGCCAAGAAGTAATAACTTCTTTCTTCACGCTGTTCTGGAAAAGCCGCTGGTTCGCCAGCGGCTTTTTCTTTGCATCGCGTTCCGCGACCCCGCCTTCACAAGGGCGTGAATAGGCTGGCGTCCCCATCCATTGCCGCAGTGCACTACCGGAGACCGCCATGAAGATCCGCTCGCTGACCCTGTCCCTGCTGGCCGCTTCGCTGCTGATCGGCCTGGCCGCCTGCAAGGGCCCGGAAGCCGAACAGGCCCGCCAGGATGCGCGGCAGGCTGCCGACAGCGCAGGCGCCGCCGCCCGTGACGCAGTCGACCAGGCCGCCGCAGCTACCCGCGAGGCCGCCGACAAGACGGCAGCTGCATCCGAGCAGGCGGCGGCCGATACCCAGCAGGCGCTGGACAAGGCGGCCGACGCTACCGCCAATGCTGCTGACCAGGCCAAGGTCGCCGCCACCGACGCCGCTGCACACGCCAGCGATGCGACCGCGGACGCCGCACAGAAGGTCGCCGACAAGGCGCGTGATGTCGCAAATGACGCGAAGGCGAACGCGGCCAAGGAAGAAGCCAAGCACTGAGCCGCGTCCGGTACTGCAGAGCGCCGCAGCCACGCTGCGGCGCTCTACAGAATTCCACGCTACGGCAGCGCGCGCGCCAGGATTTCCGACAGGTCCAACCCGGCCGGCAGGGTGCCCAACACCCATCCATGTTCACCGCCGAGCCGGCTGCGGATGAACGCATCCGCCACCGGACTGCGTGCACGCAGCAGCAGCGCCGCCTGCAGCAGCAATGCGGTGCGCTCGCAGAACATCCGCGCCTGCGACTCTTCCGGAGCCGGGGTCGTTACCCAGCGCTGCAGCGCAGCGGCATAGCGCGCATCGCGATCAGCCACCGCCGACAGCTCGGCCTGCAGTGCGGCCAGCGTCTCCGGTTCGCGGGCCAGTGCCCGCAGCACATCCAGGCACTGGATGTTGCCGCTGCCTTCCCAGATCGAGTTCAGCGGCGCCTGCCGGTACAGGCGCGGCAGCATTGATTCCTCCACATAGCCCGCGCCGCCCAGACATTCCTGCGCCTCGTTGACGAAGGCCGCCGCCCGCTTGCACACCCAGTATTTGCCCAGCGCCGTGCCCAGCCTGGCCAGCGCCGCCTCGCCGGCATCGAAGGACGCACGTTCCACCGCACGCGCGATGCGCATCGACAGCACCGTCGCCGCTTCTGATTCCAGTGCGAGGTCGGCCAGCACGTTGGCCATCAACGGATGCTCCACCAGCAACCGGCCGAAGGTGCGGCGGTAGCGGGCATGGTGCAGCGCCTGCGCCAGCGCCATGCGCATTTCCGCTGCGGCACCCAGCATGCAGTCCAGGCGGGTCATCATCACCATGCCGATGATGGTGGCCACGCCACGCCCCTCTTCGCCCACCCGCCACGCCTGCGCACCGCAGAACTCGACCTCGCTGGACGCGTTGGCCCAATCGCCCAGTTTGTCCTTCAGCCGCACCAGGCGGAATGCATTGCGGTCGCCATCGGCAAGCCGGCGCGGCATCAGCAGACAGGTCAGTCCGCCCGGTGCCTGCGCCAGCACGAGGAAGCCATCGCACATGGGGGCCGAGAAGAACCACTTGTGGCCGACCAGCCGATAGCGCTCGCCGTCGATGGGCTCTGCTCGCGTGGTGTTGGCGCGCACATCCGAGCCCCCCTGCTTCTCGGTCATGCCCATGCCCAGGGTGATGCCGGCCTTGTCGGCCACCGGTACGTCGCGCGGGTCGTACACCGGTGCGGCGGCCTTGCGCGCCCATTCGGCCAGGTTCGGCTGCGACCGCAGCACCGCTACCGCCGCATGGGTCATCGTCAACGGGCAACTGGTACCGGCCTCGGCCTGGTGGTGCAGATAGCTCAGCGCCGCACGTGCAACATGCGCACCCGGCTGCGGCTCATGCCAGGACAGGCCGGCCACGCCATGCGCCTTCGCGGCGGTCATCAGCTGGTGGTAGGCCGGATGGAACTCCACCGTATCGATGCGATGCCCCTGCGCGTCGTGGGTGCGCAGGCGCGGGCGGTCGCGGTTGGCATCGAATCCGAGCCGGTACAGCTCGTCACCGGCCAGCGCACCGTACTGCGCCAGGCGCGGGACGAAGGCTGCGGCGCCTTCGCGATGCACCGCCTCCATCAACGCTGCGTCATCGGTCCACAGCTGGCGCCCGGCGAACGGTGGCGGCTGATTGAGCACCACATGGGTCTCGAAGGGGGCAGTGCTGCTGAAACCCGGTCCACTCATGCGATCCATCCGGCGGCAAGAGGTATGCGATCCGATTGTGCCGCATGCTGCGCCAAGCCCGCGTTCAGGCCGGTTCTCACCCCGTGCACGAGCCGCGCGCCACAGTGCAGCCATGGCAGGCAACGACGATCTTGTGGTGCTGCGCCCGGAAGGGCTGTACTGCGCTGCTGGCGATTTCCACATCGATCCCTGGCGGCCGGTGCCGCGCGCGGTCATCACCCATGGCCATGGTGACCACGCGCGCCCGGGCATGGGCGAATACCACTGCAGCACGGGCAGCGCGCCGATCCTGCGCTGGCGGCTGGGCGACGTGCCGCTGCACGCGCATGCCGAGGGCGCACCCTTTGCGCTGGGCCGGGTGCAGGTGTCGCTGCATCCGGCCGGTCATGTGCTCGGCTCCTCGCAGGTGCGCATCGATGATGGCCGGCAGGTGTGGGTCGCCTCCGGTGACTACAAGCGCCAGCCCGACCCCACCTGTACGCCGTTCGAAGTGGTGCCCTGCGATACCTTCATCACCGAGGCGACCTTCGCCCTGCCCATCTACCGCTGGCCGGACACCGCAGCCGTGGCTGCCGAGATCGCGTCCTGGCGCCAGGAATGCGCGCAGCGCGGTGAAGCCGCCGTCCTGCTCTGCTATGCATTGGGCAAGGCCCAGCGCGTGCTGGCCGAGCTGCTGGCACGGGGCGAACCGCCGGCATGGCTGCACGGTGCCATCGCCAATGGCGTGGCCGTCTATCGCGCTGCGGGCATCCCGATGCTGGGCACGATCGCCGTCGCCGAACAGGGGCGCCAGGCCGATGCGGCCGGACGACTGATCCTCGCCCCGCCCTCGGCCGCCGGCACGCCCTGGCTGCGCCGCTTCGGGCGCCACCAGCTGGGTTTCGCCTCCGGTTGGATGCAGCTGCGCGGAAACCGCCGGCGCCGCAACGTCGATCGTGGCTTCGTGATTTCCGACCACGCCGACTGGCCCGCGTTGCTGCGTACCATCGAGCAGACCGGCGCACGCCGCGTCATCGCGACGCATGGCAACACCGATGCGCTGATTCCGTTCCTGCGCGAACGCGGTGTCGCCGCGGAGGCTTTCCGCACCGATTTCGGGAGCGAGGAATGAAGGCCTTCGCCGCGCTGTACCAACGCCTCGATCGCAGCACCGCCACGCTGGACAAGCGCGCGGCGCTGGTCGATTACTTCCGTCACGCGCGACCGCACGATGCGGCCTGGGCCCTGTTCCTGCTCAGTGGTGGCAAGGTCGGGGGTGCGCGCCGGAAGATCGCTGCCAGCGGCGAGCTGCGCCGCTGGATCGGCGAGGAAGCCGGACTGCCTGCGTGGCTGGTCGAGGACAGCTATGCGCAGGTCGGCGATCTGGCGGAGACACTGACCCTGCTGCTGGACGACCCAACGGCAATGGCGCCGGACCGCCCTCTGGCCGACTGGATCGAACAGCATCTGCTGGCCGTGGCCAATCAGCCCGAGCCCGAGCGACGTGCAGCCGTGGTCGAGGGCTGGCGCCAGCTGCCCGCGAACGAACGCCTGGTGTTCAACAAGCTGCTGACCGGGGCACTGCGCGTCGGCGTGTCGCAGCGGCTGGTCCAGCAGGCACTGGCCGAACTGTCCGGACTGGACATCGCGCGCATCGCGCAGCGCATGCTGGGCACCTGGGTGCCCTCGCCCACCCTGCTCGCACAGCTGCTGTCGCCGGAAGAACTGCCGCTGGACCGCCAGCAGCCATATCCGTTCTTCCTCGCTTCGCCGCTGGAAGGTGAGCCCGGTGATCGCCTGGGCAGCATCGACGACTGGCTGCTGGAATGGAAATGGGACGGCATCCGCCTGCAGCTGCTGCGTCGTCGCGGCGAGGTGGCGCTGTGGTCGCGTGGCGAAGAGCGCCTGGACGGCCGGTTCCCCGAGATCGAGCAGGCCGCCGCACTGCTGCCGGAGGGATCGGTGCTGGATGGCGAACTGCTGGCCTGGGATGAGCCGGCCGATCTTCCGAAAGCCTTCACCGCCCTGCAGACCCGCATCCAGCGCCGCAAGCCGGGCGCCACCACGCTGCGTACGACACCGGTGCGGATGCTGGCCTACGACCTGCTCGAACGCGACGGCAACGACCTGCGCGCATTGCCGCTTCAGCAGAGGCGCGTGCAGCTGGCGGAACTGCTCGGCACGCTCGGCGATGCGCGCATCCAGCTGTCGCCGGAGGTGCCCGCTGCGGACTGGGCACGGGCGGCCGCGCTGCGCGACGCGGCGCGCGAGCGCGGCGTGGAGGGCCTGATGCTGAAGCGCCGCAACTCGGCGTATCAGTCCGGCCGGCGCCGTGGTGACTGGTGGAAGTGGAAGGTCGATCCACTCACCATCGATGCCGTGCTGCTGTACGCACAGGCCGGCCATGGCCGGCGCAGCACGCTTTACACCGATTACACCTTCGGCGTATGGGACGGCGATGCGCTGGTTCCGGTGGCCAAGGCCTACTCGGGCCTGGACGACCAGGAAATCCTCGCCCTCGATCGCTGGATCCGCGCCAACACCCGCGAGCGCTTCGGGCCGGTACGCAGCGTCCGCGCCGAGCAGGTGTTCGAACTCGGCTTCGAGGCGGTCAACCGCAGTGCACGGCACAAATCAGGAATCGCCGTGCGTTTTCCGCGCATCCTGCGCTGGCGCCACGACAAGCCGGCCAGCGAGGCCGATCAGCTGGCGACGCTGCAGGCCCTGGCACGATGACGCGGAGCGAGGCCCTGCAGCGGCTCAACGGCTGGTTTGCCAGCCGCGGCTGGAAACCCCTGCCCTTCCAGCGCGCCATGTGGCGTCACTACCTGGCAGGCGAATCGGGCCTGCTGCATACCCCCACCGGCAGCGGCAAGACGCTGGCGATGTTCGGCGGACCGCTGCTGCAGGCGATGATCGCGCCCGCGCCCGCACCCGCCCGCCCCAGCGCGATGCGCCCATTGCAGGTGCTGTGGGTAACCCCGCTGCGTGCCCTGGCCAGCGACACCGCACGCGCACTGCAATCGGTCGTCGATGGCCTCGGCCTGGGGTGGCGCGTGGGCCTGCGCAGCGGCGACGCCAGCCAGCGCGAGCGGCGCCTGGCGCGCGAAGGGCGCATCGACGTGCTGGTGACCACGCCCGAATCACTGGCACTGCTGCTCACCTACCCCGATACCCTGCCACGCATGCATCAGCTGCGCTGCGTGGTGGTCGACGAATGGCATGAACTGCTGGGCAACAAGCGCGGCGTGCTGCTGCAGCTGAATCTTGCACTGCTGCGCGACACCACGCCTGCGTTGCAGCTGTGGGGATTGTCGGCCACGCTGGGCAATCTGCCGCAGGCGCGCGACGTGCTGCTGCCGGACAGGCCGGATGCACCCATCGTCGAAGGCGCGCGCCAGCGTCCGGTCACCGTAAGCAGCCTGCTGCCGGCACCGGGCGAGCGCTTTCCCTGGGCCGGACATCTTGGCCTGGCGCAGCTTCCGCGCGTGCTGGAAGCGCTGATGGCCGCGCGCAGCAGTCTGCTGTTCACCAACACGCGGGCGCAGGCCGAACTGTGGCACCAGGCGCTGGCGGCGGTGTGGCCGGAGGATGCCGCCACGCTGGCGTTGCACCACGGTTCGCTGGACCCCGCACTGCGTCAGCAGGTGGAAGACGGCCTGCGCGCCGGTGCGATGCGCTGCGTGGTTGCCACCTCCAGCCTGGATCTGGGCGTCGATTTTCCCGAAGTGGGCCAGGTACTGCAGCTTGGCAGTCCGAAGGGCGTGGCGCGGCTGCGCCAGCGCGCCGGCCGTGCCAGGCATCGCCCCGGCGCCAGCGGCAGAATCCTGTGCGTGCCCAGCCATGCGCTGGAACTGGCCGAGTACGCCGCCGTCCGCCGCGCGCTGCGCGACGGCGTGGTTGAAGCCAGGCGACCGCCAACCCTGTCGCTGGACGTGCTCGCCCAGCATGCGGTCAGCCGCGCGTTGGCGGGGGGATTCACCAGCCGCTCGCTGCTGGCGCAGGTGAGGCGCACGCACGCATTCGCGCAGCTGGGCGACGCGCAATGGCAGGCTGTCCTGGACTTCATCGTGCAGGGGGGACGGGCACTGGCGCAGTACCCGGACTTCCACAAGGTGGTGCTCGACGCGGACGGCTACCATCGCGTGCACGACCGCCGCCAGGCCCTGCGCCATCGCTTGTCGATCGGCACCATCAGCAGCGATGGCGCCGTGCGTGTGCAGTTCCTGCGCGGCGGTGGCCTCGGCTCGGTGGAAGAACAGTTCGCCAGCCGCCTGCGCAGAGGCGATCGATTCCAGTTCGCCGGGCGCATGCTGGAGCTGGTGCAGCTGCGCGACATGACCGCCTATGTGCGCCTGGCCCGCAAGGGCGGTGAAGGCACCGTCCCGCGCTGGCAGGGTGGCCAGCTGCCCCTGTCGATGCCGCTCGGGCGCGAACTGGAAGCGGTGCTGTCCGGCGCGGACGACAGCGCCGAGTCGCGCTGGCTGGCCCCCCTGATGGCACTGCAGTCGCGCCTGTCTGCCCGGCCATCGCCTGCGCACCTGCTGCTGGAAGACGTGCGCCGCCGCGAAGGCCAGTTCGTGTTCGTCTATCCCTTTGCCGGACGCCACATCCACGAGGCACTGGCGGCGTTGCTGGCGCTGCGCTGCACGCGCCGGCAGCGCAACAGCATCGGCTATGCCGTCAATGACCACGGGCTGGTGCTGGCACCGACGCAGCCGATCGAGCTGCAGGCGGAGCAATGGAAGGAACTGTTCGCGGCCGATCAGCTGCTTGAGGACCTGCGTGCCGCCGTCAATCTGGGCGAGCTCGCGCGACGCCAGTTCCGCGGAATCGCACGCGTCGCTGGCCTGCTGGTACCCAGCCTGCCCGGTGGCGCGCCGCGCTCGCTGCGCCAGCTGCAGGCCTCGGCCGGACTGCTGTACGACGTGCTGCGCGAGCACGACCCCGAGCATCTGCTGCTGGCATTGGCCGAGCATGAAGTGCTGCAGGACAGCCTGGATCTGCCGGGCCTGCAGCAGGTGCTCGAACGCATCGGCACGCAGTCACTGTCACTGCAGCATCCCGCCTCGCTGACACCGCTGGGCTTCCCGCTGTGGGCCGAGCGCCTGCGAGGACAGTTCAGCAATGAAGACTGGCGCACCCGCGTGCTGCGTGCCGCACAGCAACTGGAGCGACGCCATGGCCGATGAGCTGGCCGTGACGCTGGGCGGTGAACCCATGCTGCTGCTCGGTGCGCGCGCACTGTGGTGGCCGGCCCGGCAGGCCTTGCTGATCGCCGACCTGCACCTGGGCAAGGCCGACCTGTTCCGCCGCGCCGGCATCGCGCTGCCGTCCGGCGGTACCCGCGACGACCTGCAACGCCTGCAGAGGCTGGTGCAGGCCAGGGCCTGCCGCGAGCTGTGGATACTGGGCGATGTGCTGCATGGGCCGGCGCATCGTGCGGCCTGGTACCGGCAATGGCTGGGATGGCGAGAGCAGCACCCCGCGCTGGCGGTGCATGTGATACGCGGCAATCATGATCGGCACCTGCCGCACGCGGCGCTGCAGGTGGAGCTGCATGACGAGGTGCAGCTGGGCGCGTTCCTGCTGTGCCATGAACCACGGCACGTGCCCGCGGCGCACGTCATTGCCGGGCATATCCATCCACAGATCGCACTGCCGGCGCTGCGTCGCCGCTTTCCGGCGTTCTGGCTCCGCGAAGGATTGACGGTGCTGCCGGCATTCTCCGCCTTCACCGGCGGCTGGGTCATCGCACCGGCGCAGGGTGAACGGCGCATCGCCTGTGTCGAACAGGGTCTGGTGGCGATGCCTAGCCGGTAAGGCCAGCGGGCGCGACAGTCAGGCCGGCCGGACGCCCGCCAGCGCCGGCATCAGATGGAAATCGGGCGTGTCGTTGCTCTGCCGGCGCGGCAGTGCCTGGACGGCCGACAGCATTTCCTGCGCGCAGGCGCGGATGTGCGTGTGGTGTTCCGGCAGCGCATGACTGATCAGGCTGCCCACATGGAACTCGAACACATCCTCCAGAACGTCGGGCTGGTCCTCGTGCAGCATCTGCAGCAATCCCCGCAGCTTGCAGATTTCCGATTCCAGCTCTTCGACCGCGAACAACATGGCGTCCTCCTCGTGAACTCGCAGCACATCCGGGCCGCAGCAGGCCGCGACGGCGGCGCCACCCGGGCCACGCGATGTTCGAATCACGGAGAGGAAAACGGGCGACGCAGCTGTGGCGTGCTTCACTCTTGTCGCACAGACGCGGTGAGGTAACCGTTAATTCACGTGATGATGCGATTCACGCAGCCGCCGTGGCAGCCTGCGTGGCAAGCGCAACGGGTGGCCGGGCCAGGGCTTCGAGGAAGGCTGGATCCAGAGCAAGCGAACCGAACCAGCCGTGCTGGGTTCCACTGAGCACCCGCAGCATGTGCCCGCGTCCCCCCGGCAGCCGCCCCATCGGGCCAAGCAGCGCGTCGCGCGCCTTGGCCCACGCATCGCGATCGGACTGGAACAGCGGCGTCAGCCAGCGGCTCCAGCGCTGGTACACCGCCACATGCGCACGTCGCTGCGCCTGGTAAGCCTGCAGTGCCGTCTCACCAGCGCCATGCACACGCAGCGCGTCTCGCAGCGCCAGCGCATCGAGCAGCGCCATGTTCACCCCCTGCCCCAGCTGCGGGCTCATCGCGTGCGCTGCATCGCCGACCAGGACCATGCGCCCCTGATGCCAACGGGTCATCACCGCATCGCGGTAAACCGCCCGGGACAGCTGTCCGGCATCGTGCAGGTGATCGAAGCGTGCGCTGGCCTCGGGCCAGAGCGCATGCAGTTCCTGCAGCCACGGTTGCATGCCTTCATCTTCCCAACGCGCGAAGTCGGCGCGTGGCAGGCTCCAGAAAAAACTCAGGCGCGGGGTGTCATCACCCGGACGCGTGCCCACCGGCAACAGGCCGATCATCTTGCGTGCGGCGACGTAGCGTTGGCGCAGCTGCTGCACGTGCGGCCACTCTCCGGCCGGCAGCAGGCACCACAATGCGCCCCACGGATAGACGCGGTCGAGGCCAGCGCCGCCGGCAATGGTCGCGCGCAGGGACGACGCTGCGCCGTCGGCCGCCACCACCAGGTCAAACGGGCCATGGGTGCGGCCTTCGTTGTCGCGCAGTTGCCCCCGCGCGGTATCGACCGCGTCGATGGTGGTCCCCGCATGCAGTTGGCCGGCGCCATCGCGGGCCTGGTCCAGCAGCGAGAACAGGGCGCCGCGCTGCATGCCCAGACCGTGCAGGCGGACATCGAGGCCGCCATAGCCCATGTCCATCACCGCACGTCCGCACGGCGTGTCGCCATAAAGCCGATGCACCGGCGCGGCATGCGCGCGCACGGCCTCCAGCAGTCCCATCTGCCACAGCACCTGCAGGCCGCTGGGCTGCAACAGGAAACCGGCGCCGACCGGCCCAGGGGTCGGCACGCGCTCGAAGATCTCAACGTCGTGCCCGTCGCGGGTCAGCAGGATGGCCATCGCCTGGCCAGCGGTGCCGTATCCAATCACGGCAATGCGAAGTCGTTCCGTCATCCGCACATTGTGCCCCAGCCGGATCCGGATCGTTCTCCAAGCCGCGCACGGGCCGGCCGCCCGCGCGCGGCTTGGGTTCGGTCCCATGCGATGGGCGCAAAAAAAAAACCCCGCCGGAGCGGGGTTCTCAACGCACTGTCGAGTGGATCACTCGGCCGGCGTGATGTTCGAAGCCTGGGCACCCTTCGGGCCCTGGGTCACGTCATAGGTGACACGCTGGCCTTCCTGCAGGCTGCGGAAGCCCTTGGAGTTGATGGCGGAGAAGTGCGCGAACACGTCGGCGCTGCCATCCTCCGGCGAGATGAAGCCAAATCCCTTGGCGTCGTTGAACCACTTGACGGTACCGTTCGGCATGGTGATGCGAGACCTTATGCAATGAATGGGTGGTGTACGCTGAACCCGCGTACCGGCTGAGTATGCAAAGCTTGCTCGGCGAAGACAATCACCCCCGTGCCAATTCGCCGATCAGTTCCGGAAGTCCATTGCTCGCCGCCTGCACATTGGCCAGCACTTCGGCCATCGTGATCTCCTCGCCATCACCACAGCCCGCGGCCCAGTTCGCCACGATCGCCAGGCACGCGTAATCCAGTCCCAACTCCCGCGCCAGCGCGGCTTCGGGCATTCCGGTCATGCCCACCAGATCGCAGCCATCGCGCCGCATGCGGGCGATTTCCGCGATGGTTTCCAGCCTCGGCCCCTGCGTCGCACCGTAGCAGCCACCGTCATGGACCGTGACACCCGTCACTTTGGCCGCGGCCAGAATCTTGCTCCGCAGCATCGGCGTGTACGGGTGGCCGAAGTCCACATGCAGCACTTCGGTACCCTCTTCTTCACAGATCGTGCTGATCCGGCCCCAGGTGTAGTCGATGATCTGGTCCGGGCAGGCCAGCACGCGCGGCCCGACCTGCTCGGTGATGCCCCCGACGGTGTTCAGCGCCAGCACGCGCTGGGCGCCGATCTGCTGCAGCGCAGCCAGATTGGCGCGGTAGTTGATCTTGTGCGGCGGCAGCGAGTGGCCCTCGCCATGGCGCGCAAGGAACGCCACGCGGTTGCCCAGCAGCGTGCCCACGCGCACCGGGCCGGAGGGACGGCCGAAGCGGGTCTCGACCTCGTGGGTCTGCACATCGTCGAGCTTGGCCAGGTTGTAGACACCGGTACCGCCGATCACGGCCAGGGCGATCTGTTGCATCGAAAGCACTCCAGAGAAAGACGAACGCCGGCACCCGAGGATGCCGGCGGCGGCAAAGGACGGCCGCGGACGGCCGTGCCTGTTATTCCTTCATCGCGTAGATGGCCGGCACGCAGCGCAGGGTCTCGTTGACGTCCATGCCGAAACCGAACACGTAGCGGTCGGGCAGTTCGATGCCGGCGTAGTCAGCCGTCACATCCGGCAGCCCGCGATCGTGCTTCTTCACCGTCATCGCCGCGATGCGCACGTCGGTCGCGCCCTGTTCCAGGCACCAGGTGCGCACGCCCTGCAGGGTGTAGCCCTCATCGAGGATGTCATCGACCAGCAGCACACGGCGGCCGAACAGCGCGGTGGCCGGCTTGTGCTTCCACACCAGGTCGCCGCCGGTGGTTTCACCGCGATAGCGGGTGGCGTGCAGGTAATCGAACTGCACGTCCTGGCCGCGTGCACCCAGCTCCAGCGCCAGCTGGCCGGCGAACGGCAGCGCACCGTGCATGATCGACAGGAACAGTGGCACCTCGCCCTTGTAATCGCGCGCGATGGCGTCGGCGATACCGGCGATGGCCTTGTCGATGGTGGGGCGGTCAACCAGCAGGTCGGCCTGGACCAGGGCCTGGGAAATGGTGAGGTTCGGCATCAGACGGTTCTTCCAAGGGTTTCAAGCAGACGGGATTGAGTGTCGCCATGGCGGGCATCGGCCAGCAGGCCATCCCAGCCAAGCGCGCCGCGGCCGAGCAGGCCAAGCAGCGCAGCGGTATTGAGGGAGCGTCCCTGCACCGCGTGCAGGGCTTCATCGACCAGCTCCGGATGGCAGACCAGCACGACGTCGCAGCCCGCATCCAGGTGCGCGTGCACGCGTGCCGCAACGCCACCGGCATGGTGCGAAGCGGCCATGCCGATGTCGTCGGAGAACACCACGCCGCGGAAGCCCAGCTCGCCACGCAGCACCTCCTGGATCCAGCGCGGCGAATAGCCGGCCGGTTCCGGCGCCACCTGCGGGTAGATCACGTGCGCCATCATCACGGCGTCGGCACCGGCGGCAACACCGGCCCGGAACGGCACCAGGTCCTGCGCGCGCAGTTCGTCCAGCGTCCGCGGATCGACCGCGGTATCGACATGGGTGTCTTCCAGCACGGTGCCATGGCCGGGAAAATGCTTGAGGGTGGCCGCCATGCCGGCCGCGTGCATGCCGCGTACGTAGGCCTCGGTGAACGCAGCCACGACCTGCGGGTCTTCACTGAAAGCGCGGTTGCCGATCGCAAGGTTGCCACGGCCCAGGTCGACCACCGGGGCAAAGCTCAGGTCCACGCCACTGGCGCGCACTTCGCTGGCCATCAGCCAGGCGTGCTGCTCGGCCAGCGCCAACGCGGCGCCGGGATCCTTCGCATAGCCGGCACCGATCTCCTGCAGCGGCGGCAGATCGCTGTAGCCCTTGCGGAAACGCTGCACGCGACCGCCTTCCTGGTCGACGCAGATCAGCTGCGGGCGCGGCGCAGCCTCGCGGATCGCGGCGCTGAGCTCGCTCACCTGCTGGCGGGAGGCGAAGTTGCGCGTGAACAGCACCACCCCGGCAACGGCATCGTGCTGCAGCCAGTCGCGTTCCTGGGGGGTCAGTTCAGTGCCGGCAACGCCGATCAGCAGCATGGTCGTTCTCCACAACGGGCGCCCGCATGGCGCAGTGCCGCATTGTCGCAGAACCGGCCGTTGGACGCAGGTGGGGGCGTCCATCGCGCGCCCCCTCGAAGGATCAGACCCTGCAGCCGTCCGCGCCACAGGCGTCGTCGCCACTGCGTCCGGTTGCCGTGCCCTGCTCCGCCGCGATCTGCCGCAGCGCCTGGGCGAAGGCTTCCGGAGGCTGGGCGCCGGAGATCGCCCAGCGGCCGTCGATGACGAAGGTCGGCACCGAGGAAACACCCAGCGCACGGGCCTGGTCCAGTCCCGCTTCGACCTCGGCCAGGCCGCGTGAGGAGGCCAGCATCTGGGCGATCTCTGCCGCATCCAGTCCGCCTGCCACACCGGCCCGGGTCAGCACCTCTGTGTCCGCCAGATTCTGGCCGTGCTCGAAATGAGCGCGGAACAGCGCCTCTCCGACCGCGTCCTGCACACCGTGCTGGCCGGCCAGCCACAGCAGCCGGTGCGCTGGCAGAGTGGTCACCCGCACCTGGCCCTGGCTGAAGTCCATGGGCAGGCCTTCGCCACGGGCGGTGGCCTGGGTCTGGCCGAGAATCTGCTCTGTGCGCTCGACACCGCCGAACTTGCGCGCATACGCCTCGCGCAGCGGCACCGGCGTGGTGCCCGCATCCGGGTCCAGCTGGAACGGCTGCCAGTGGATGTCGAGTACTGGGGCATCGGCCCCCAGCAACTGCACCCCCTGCTGGAAACGGTGCTTGCCGATCCAGCACCAGGGACAGACCACGTCGGAGTAGATGTCGATTCTCATCCCACCGACATGGGGTCCGGGCGCCCCGAAAAAAGGGGGAACGCCCCTTTCACCAGCGTGAATAGGGATGACTGGCCAGTGCGACGTTGTAGTAGCGCGGGTCGTCGGTGACCTCCGCGCCGGCCCAGTCCGGCAGGACGATGGCCTGCCCGGCGCTTTCCACCTCGACTTCGGCCACCACCAGGCCGGCGTTGTCACCCAGGAACTCATCCACTTCCCAGGTCAGGCCGGCATGCTCGACCAGGTGGCGACGCTTGTCGATCAGGCCCCCCACGCACAGCGCCAGCAGCGCGCGCGCATCCTCCACCGGAATCGGGTAATCAAACTCCTGGCGGGTATGGCCGATCGTGCGCGACTTCAGGTTCAGCGCGGCGTGCTCACCTTCGATGCGCACCCGCACGGACGCGTTCTGGCGACCGCTGTCGAGCGCGCCCAGATCGTTGATGTAGCCCTGCGCCATCGGAATCACCCGGTGTGCGGCCGCACGCCAGCCGTCGCTGCTGACGAGGAATTTGCGTTCGATCTCGATGCCCATCGCGCCATTATGCGCGATGGGCATGACAGCGGGTCAGCGCTTTTCGAACACCGCGATGCTTTCCACGTGCGCGGTGTGCGGGAACATGTCCATGGCGCCGGCACTGACCAGGGTGAAGCCCTGCTCGTTCACCAGGTAGCCCGCGTCCCGGGCCAGCGATCCCGGATGGCAGCTGACGTACACGATGCGCTTGAACTGCTTCAACGGCAGCTGCTGCAGCACCTCGATCGCGCCCGAGCGCGGCGGGTCCAGCAACAGCTTGTCGAAGCCCTGGCGCATCCACGGCGTGGCGCGCTGGTCCTGAGTCAGGTCGGCGCTGTAGAACTGGGCGTTGCCCAGCCCGTTGCGCTCGGCGTTCTCACGTGCGCGGGCAACGAGGCCCGCGTCGCCTTCCACGCCCACCACCTCGCGCACTCGGCGCGCCAGCGGCAGGGTGAAGTTGCCCAGCCCGCAGAACAGGTCCAGCACGCGCTCGTCCTCACCCGGCTCCAGCAGATCCAGGGTGTGAGCGATCATCTTCTCGTTGAGCTTGGCATTGACCTGGATGAAATCCAGTGGCCGGAATGCCAGTTCGACATCCCACGGCGCCAGCCGGAACGACAGCGGCACGCCCTGCCCGTCCAGCGGATGGACGGTGTCCACGCCACCGGGTTGCAGGTAGATGGCGAATCCGTGCTGCTGGCCGAAGCTGGTCCATGCGGCGCGGTCGGCATCACTGAGCGGCTGCAGATGACGCACGGTCAGCGCGATGGCCTGGTCACCGCCGATGAACTCGATCTGCGGGATGTCGCGCTTGCCGTCGAGCGACTCGATGAAGGTCGACAGCGCCTGCACCTTGGTGCCCACTTCGGGGATCACGGTCAGGCACTGGCTGAGATCGGCGACGAAGCGCGGGTCCTGTTCACGGAAGCCGACCAGGGTCTTGTCCTTCTTCTCGACGCGGCGCACCGAGAAGCGCCCCTTGCGGCGGTAACCCCAGCTGTCGCCGACCAGCGGTGGCAGCACGCGGCCCGGCTTCACGTGACCGATGCGTTCCAGGTTGTCCATCAGCACGCGCTGCTTGGCAACGATCTGCTGGTCTTCATCCAGGTGCTGCAGCACGCAGCCGGCGCAGGTGCCGAAATGCGGGCACTTCGGCGTCACCCGCTGTGGCGAGGCCTGCAGCACTTCCACGGTGCGTGCTTCGTCGAAATGGCGGCTGCGGGCGGTCTGTTCAGCCATGACCACCTCGCCCGGCAGAGCGCCGCTGATGAAGGTGACCTTGCCACCTTCGCCTTCACGGCGGGCGACGCCGCGACCATCATGGCTGAGGTCGAGGATCTCGGTCTGGAACGGGGTACGGTCGATGCGGGAGCGGGATCGGGCCACGTGGCAACAGGCTGCGGGCGAAAATGGGCGCGTATTGTCGCAGATCCTGACCGGCGGGGCCTGCCGCCGCTTGCGCCAGCCGCCGCCGTGCTTGATGATGTCAACCAGCTGACATGGAGGCAGCCCCTGATGCAGATGACCCCGAGGGCCGGTCGGCCCCGCTTCCTGCTTGTCGAGGACGACATCATCAGCCGCGGGTTTTTCAAGGCGGCGTTGGAAACCCTGCCGGCGGACGTCGATACCGCGGACTCCCTTGCCAGTGCCCTGGCAAGCGCCGAGCCCGGGGCTCACGACCTGTGGCTGATCGACGTCAACCTGCCCGACGGCAATGGCGCGCAGCTGCTGCGCGAACTGCGCCGTTCGCATCCGGACACGCCTGCCCTGGCGCATACCGCCGACGGCGACACGTCCATCCATGCGCGCCTGCGTGAGGCCGGTTTCAGCGACACCCTGGTCAAACCGCTCGGCCGCGACCAGTTGCTGAAGGCGGTCCGCCGCGCCCTGGTCAACTCGCCGGCCGGCATCGCCGTCGCTCCGGCCCCCGCTGCGATCGAGCTGAACGGGCAGGACTGGGACGAGACCGCCGCTCTGGCCGCTCTCAATGGCCAGCGCAATCATTTGATCGCCCTGCGCGAGCTGTTCCTTGCGGAACTGCCGGGCGTCCGCGATGCGGTCGAGCAGGCCGTGGACCAGCATGATGAACGCCAGCTGCGCAGCCAGCTGCACCGGCTGCAGGCAAGCTGCGGCTTCGTCGGTGCCGCACGGCTGGGCCGCGCGGTGCGCCAGCTGCACCACATGCCGGAGTCGGACCTGGCACAAGCGGGCTTCCGCGCCGCGGTAGCGGCACTGCTGCACTGAGGGTTGCCCGGCACGGATGCGCCCTGCCCCGTCGGATATCGAAATCAATCCGGGGTCAGATCCCTTTCCCTGCGGAAGACGGATCTGCCCCCCGCCCGCCTACCGCCGGGGGGCCAACTGCTCCAGCAGCTCCCAGGACTTCAGCCCCCGTGGCCCCAGGTGGTGCGCCAGCACCCGCCGCATGGGCAGCCGCAGGCTCGCCAGATCAGCAGGCCCCGGCTCCTCGTCGGCCGCCAGCGCCAACAGCGCCGAACCGGTGGCGGCCGCACTGCGCTCTCCACCGCGCTCGCTGAGCAGCCGTTGCGGCCCTTCCTGCGGATCCAGCGCATAACGCGCTGCCGGATCGATCGGCTGACCATCGCTGGCGCTTTCCAGATCGAAACCGAGCCCCAGTGCGGCAAGCAGCTCGCGCTCGAAGCGGCGCAGCGTCCAGGCCAGTCCGGCGCCCACTGCCAGCCGCGCGCGTGCCTCGCCGTACGCCAGGTACACCTCCGGCAACGGATCCTGGCGTGGCGCCAGCCGCAGCGTCAGTTCACTCAGGTAGAAGCCGGCCAGCATGGCCTGGCCGACCAGCCGCGGCGCCGCGTCCAGCGCTTCGGCGGCACGCAGCTGCGCCAGTTCGCCGCGCTGCTGTGCGCTGAAGCGGATCCACTGCAGCGGCTGCAGGGCCGCGCGCAACACCTGGCCCTTGGCCGTGGACACGCCGCGCGCAAGCAGGCCGATCCGGCCATGTTCCGCGCTCAGCACCTCCACCAGCAGGCTGGTTTCGCGATAGGCCCGTGCATGCAGCACGAACCCCGTGTCGTCCTCGATGATCACCGAAGCGATCGCCGTGGCTTACTCGTAACCGAAGGCCTTCAGCGCGGCCTCGTCGTCGGACCAGCCTTCACGTACGCGCACCCAGGTTTCCAGGAACACCTTGGCACCGAACAGACGCTCCATCTGCAGGCGCGACTTGGCCCCGATCTCCTTCAGGCGCGCGCCCCCCTTGCCGATCACGATGGCCTTCTGGCCTTCCCGCTCGACCCAGATCACCGCGCCGATGCGCAGAAGATTGCCATCCTCGGTGAAGCGCTCGATCTCCACGGTGGTGGCATAGGGCAGCTCCTCGCCAAGCTGGCGCATCAGCTGCTCACGTACCAGTTCACCGGCAAGGAAACGTTGGCTGCGGTCGGTGATCTCGTCCTCGCCGAACATCGGCGGGGCTTCCGGCAGCAGCTCCAGCACGTCACGCACCAGGGCGTCCAGGCCGTTGCGCTTCTGCGCCGAGATCGGATGCACGGCGGCGAAATCACGGCCGGCGGTCACCTCCTGCAGGAACGGCAGCAGCGCGCCCTTGTCCTTCAGGCGATCGATCTTGTTGACCACCAGCACCACCGGGATGCCGGCATCGCGCAGCACGTTGAAGGCCAGGCTGTCTTCGTCATCCCAGCGCCCGGCCTCGATCACCAGCAGGCCTGCATCCACGCCTTCCAGCGAGCCGCGCGCGGCGCGGTTCATCACCCGGTTCATCGCCCGCTTCTGCACCTTGTGCAGGCCCGGGGTATCGACCAGCACCAGCTGGCCTTCCGGATAGGTGGCGATGCCGAGCAGGCGGTGGCGGGTGGTCTGCGGCCGGTTGGAGACGATGCTGACCTTGGCCCCGACCAGGGCATTGGTCAGGGTCGACTTGCCGACGTTCGGGCGGCCGATGACGGCCACGCTGCCGCAATGATGGGAAGTTTGTTCGCTCACTTGGAATCCAGTTGTTCTAGGACGGCTGCAGCCGCCTGTTGTTCGGCAAGCCGCCGCGAGGCGCCTTCGCCCTCGGTGCTGGCGGCCGGGTCGGCCACGTTGCAGCGTACCCGGAAATGTTTGGCGTGGTCGTCACCGGATTCTGACACCAGTTCGTACTGGGGCAACGCCTTCTGCCGGGCCTGCAGCCATTCCTGCAGGCGGGTCTTGGGGTCCTTCTCGGGGCGGCCGGTGGCCGGCAGCGCCTCCATCGAGGCCGTGAACCAGGGCAGCACGGTCTCCCGGCACGCGTCAAAACCGGCGTCCAGGTAGATCGCGGCCACCACCGCCTCCAGTGCATCGGCCAGGATCGAGTCGCGGCGGTGCCCGCCCGACTTCATCTCGCCCGCGCCCAGGATCAGCCGTTCGCCCAGCTGCAGGGTACGGGCGATCACTGCCAGCGCCCCTTCACGCACCAGCTCGGCGCGGGCGCGGGTCAGTGCGCCCTCGTCGGCCTTGGGCCAGCGCTGGTACAGCGCCTCGGCGACCATCATGTTGACGATGCTGTCGCCGAGGAATTCCAGGCGCTCGTTATGCGGCACGCCGGCACTGCGATGGGTCAGCGCCTGCTTGAGCAGCGCCGGGTCGCGGAAGGCATGGCCGATCAGGTCGCCACGTTGGATGAATTTACTGGGCACCGCTTCGGGTCAGGTCCTGGGAAGAATCGAATTTGCCAACCACATCGAGGTTGCCGATCAACGGGCGACGCACTTCGTAGTTGACCTTGAGGGTCCAGCCATTGTCGCGGCGATCGAACTTGACGTTGCCCGGCTTCACGTTGTCCGAGTAGTTGATGTACAGCCGCTTGAAGAACAGATCCTGGATCCGCGCCGGCTCCATGCTGGCCACGCCCGGCTGGCTGGCCAGGCTCTTCATCGCCGAGCGTACCGCGTAATACTCCTGGTACATCGGGAACAGCTTCATGCCGATGTAGATGAAGAAGCCAACCACGACCAGGACCACCAGAAACGAGGTCAGGGTGATGCCGCGCTGCGTGTTCATCGTCTTCATTGCGTTCTCCCCAGATACGCGTTGGATGTGAAAATACTCAGTTGATGCCCGAGCCGATCCGCGACGGCTCGAAACCGTCCTTGCAGAACCAGCCCTGGCAGTTCAGCCAGATCAGGAATGCCTTGCCCCGCAGGTTCTCTTCCGGCAGCAGCCCCCAGAAGCGTCCATCATCGCTGTTGTCACGGTTGTCGCCCATCACCAGGTACTTGCCGGCCGGCACGGTCCACTGGCCCTGGCCACGCGGATAGTCGGTCTCCAGCACGGTATGGGTGCGGCCCGGGAGATGCTCGACCAGCAGGTTGGCGCCCTCGCCCTGGCCTTTGTGGCCGGCGTAGATGCCCTTGTTGTCGTACTTCACCGGCTCGCCGTTCAGCACCAGGCTGTCGCCCTCGAACACCACGGTGTCACCCGGCACGCCGATCACGCGCTTGATGAAGTTCTCGCCCTTGGCCGGGTCGTTGTCGCCGTGGCCCGGGAAGTGGAACACCACCACATCGCCGCGCGCGGGATCACCCACCGGCACGAAGCGGGTATTGGTGATCGGCAGGCGCAGGCCATAGGCGAACTTGTTGACCAGGATGAAATCACCGATCAGCAGGTTCGGCATCATCGAGCTGGACGGGATCTTGTACGGCTCGGCGATGAAGCTGCGCACGACCAGCACGATCGCCAGCACCGGGAAGAATGCACGCGAGTAATCCACCAGCACCGGCTCGGTGTCGAGCAGGCCTGCACGCTGGGCGCGGCGCCTGGCGAAGTACAGCTTGTCCGCAAGCAGGATCAGGCCCGAGGCCAGGGTCAGCACGACCAGGAGGATCTCAAACAGTTTCATTCAGGGTCCTTTGCAACGTCACCGGACGACCGGCCCCGGAGGGCCGGTGCGCGCTTACTTGTTGTCCATCTGCAGCACGGCCAGGAACGCTTCCTGCGGGATTTCCACGCGGCCGACCTGCTTCATGCGCTTCTTGCCTTCCTTCTGCTTTTCCAGAAGCTTCTTCTTGCGCGAAACGTCGCCACCATAGCACTTGGCCAGCACGTTCTTGCGCATGGCCTTGACCGTGGTACGGGCGATGATCTGCGAGCCGACAGCCGCCTGGATCGCCACGTCGAACATCTGCCGCGGGATCAGGTCCTTCATCTTCTCGCACAGCTCGCGGCCGCGGCGGTCGGCATGGCTGCGGTGGACGATCAGCGACAGCGCATCGACCTTGTCGCCATTGATCAGCACGTCCACGCGCACGAACGGACCGGCATCGAAGCGCACGAAGTGATAGTCCAGCGACGCGTAGCCGCGGCTGACCGACTTCAGCTTGTCGAAGAAGTCCAGCACCACTTCGGCCATCGGCAGCTCGTAGCTGATCTGCACCTGGCTGCCCAGGTAGTTGATGCCGATCTGGCTGCCGCGCTTTTCCTCGCACAGCTTGATGATGTTGCCGATGTACTCCTCGGGGGTGAGTACGTTGGCACGGATGATCGGCTCGCGGATCTCCTGGACCTGGTTCACCGCCGGCAGCTTGGCCGGGTTGTCCATGTTGATGATCGAGCCATCGGTCTTCAGGACCTCGTACACCACCGTCGGCGCGGTGCTGATCAGGTCCAGGTTGTATTCGCGCTCCAGCCGTTCCTGCACGATCTCCATGTGCAGCATGCCGAGGAAGCCGCAGCGGAAACCGAAGCCCATCGCCTCCGAGCTTTCCGGCTCGAAGCGCAGCGCGGCATCGTTCAGGCGCAGCTTGTCCAGTGCCTCGCGCAGGTCCGGATAGTCCTCGGCGTCGACCGGGAACAGGCCGGCGAACACGCGCGGCTGCATTTCCTGGAAGCCCGGCAGCGGCTTCGGTGCCGGATCACCGGCCAGGGTCAGGGTGTCGCCCACCGGCGCACCATGCACGTCCTTGATGCTGGCCGTGACCCAACCCACCTCACCCGCGCGCAGCGCCGGCAACACCTTGCGCTTGGGGGTGAACACGCCGACGTTGTCGACCTGGTGGTTGCGGCCGGTGGACATCACCTGCAGCTTGTCGCCGGCCTTGATCTCGCCCTGCATGACGCGCACCAGCGAGACCACGCCGAGGTAGTTGTCGAACCAGGAGTCGATGATCAGCGCCTGCAGCTTGTCGGTATCGCGTGGCTGCGGCGGCGGAATGCGATGGACGATGGCCTCCAGCACGTCCTGCACGTTCAGGCCGGTCTTGGCGCTGACCGGCACGGCGTCGCTGGCGTCGATGCCGATCACGGCCTCGATCTCGGCCTTGGCGCGCTCGATGTCGGCCGTAGGCAGGTCGATCTTGTTGATCACCGGCACCACTTCCAAACCCTGCTCCACCGCGGTGTAGCAGTTCGCCACCGACTGCGCTTCCACGCCCTGGGCAGCATCGACCACCAGCAGCGCACCTTCACAGGCGGCCAGCGAGCGGCTGACTTCATACGAGAAATCGACGTGGCCCGGGGTGTCGATGAAGTTCAGATGATAGGTCTGCCCGTCCTTGGCCAGGTACGGCAGCGATACCGACTGCGCCTTGATGGTGATGCCACGCTCGCGCTCGATCGGGTTGGAGTCGAGGACCTGCGCTTCCATCTCGCGGGCCTGCAGGCCACCACAAAGCTGGATGATGCGGTCGGCCAGCGTGGACTTGCCGTGGTCGACGTGGGCGATGATGGAGAAGTTGCGGATGTTCCGCATCGAATCAGATGACATAGGTGGCGGCGGCGCGCGGCGTCGTCAGGGTAACGGTGGATTATCGCACGCCCGGGGCCCGCCCGCGAAAGGCGCCTCGCCGGGCCAGGGCCGGAACGACCGAAGCCCCGCCTGAGCGGGGCTTCGGGGGGTAGCGGCTGCCGGAGCAGCCCCGGTCCGGCCTTACTCGCCGGCCTTGACCGCCACGAAGGCGCTGTTGCCGTTGCCGGTGCGGACCAGCAGCATCACCACATCGCCCTTCTTGTAGCTGGACAGCGCGCGGTTCAGCGACTCCACGCCGCTCACCTGGGTGCTGGCCACCTGCAGGATCACCATGCCCGGGGACAGGCCGGCATCCCGGGCGCCCTGCCCCTTGACGCCGGTGATGCGCACGCCCTCGCCCGATTCCAGGCCCAGCTGCTTGCGCTGCGGCGCGGTCAGATCGCTGACGTCCAGGCCCAGCAGGGCATTGGCCCCACTCTGCGGAGCGGCATCGGCCCTGGCGGTGGCGGGGCTGCGGGCGCTGGCCTGGTCATCCTCGGCCAGCGCGGTCAGGGTGGCGCTCAGGTCGCGCGGCTTGCCGTCACGGATCACGCCCAGGGTGACCCGGCTGCCCGGGGCCATGGCGCCGATCAGCGGCGGCAGATCGGACCAGCTGTTGACCGGTGCGCCGTTCACGGTGCGGATCACATCCCCCACCTTCACACCGGCGCGGGCGGCCGCCGAATCCGGCACGATCTGGTTGACCAGCGCACCCCGGCTGTCCGGCAGGCCCATGGCCTGCGCCTTCAGGCCGTCGATCTCCTGCACCACCGCGCCCAGCTGGCCGCGGGTGACCCGGCCGGTCTTCTTGATCTGTTCGACCGCGCTCATCGCCAGGTCGATCGGAATCGCGAAGCTGATGCCCATGTAGCCACCGGACGCAGAGAAGATCTGCGAGTTGATGCCGACCACTTCGCCCCGGGTGTTCAGCAGCGGACCGCCGGAGTTGCCCTGGTTGATCGCCACGTCGGTCTGGATGAACGGCACGTAGCGCTGGTCCGGGCCGCCGGTGCTGCGGCCGAGGGCGCTGACCACGCCGGCGGTGACCGAGTGGTCGAGGCCGAACGGCGAGCCGATCGCGACAACCCACTGGCCCGGCTTCAGGCTGTTGGAATCGCCGACACGGACGGTCGGCAGGTTCCTGCCTTCGATCTTCAGCAGGGCGACGTCGTACTGCTGGTCGCTACCCACCACCTTGGCGGTGAACTCACGGCGATCGCCCAGCTTGACCTTCACCTCGCTGGCGTCGGCAACCACGTGGTAGTTGGTCAGCACGTAGCCGTCGGGCGAAATGATGAAGCCCGACCCCATGCCGCGGCCCTTGATGCTGGGACCGCCGTCGGGGCCGCCCGGCCCCTGCCCCGGCATCGGGAAGTCCGGGCCGAAGAAGCGACGGAAGAACTCCGGCATGTCGTCGTCCCCCATCGGCCCACGCGCCTGGCGGTTGCTGCGGACGATGGTGGTGTCGACGTTGACCACGCCCGGGCCGACCTGCTCGACGAGGTTGGTGAAATCGGGCAGGCCGGTGACCAGCGGCTGCGCCGGAGCGCGCGGCGCGGCAGCGGCCGCGGCCGGCGCGGTCTGGGCAG
>NZ_JASGBV010000052.1:0-10303 GCF_030053245.1 Stenotrophomonas sp. RS-48 | reverse complement strand
GGCGGCGGTGAAGGCGGTGAGGGTCGCGAATCCGGCCAGCCGCGGCAGCAGAACCCTCAGGGTGGCGGCCAGCATCAGCACAACCAGAATGGCCAGCAGGGCCAGGGTCAGGGCAACCGCCGTGACCGTTTCCGCAACCGCCGCGACCGCGACCGCAACAACCGCTTCCGCGATGACGGCATGCCCAACGAGGGCGGCGAGCAGCAGGCTTTCGTGCCGCGCGTGCAGCCGACGGTGCCGGAAGGCTTCCCGGTCTATTCGCTGAGCGATCTCAAGCGCATGCCGGCACAGAAGCTGCTGGAAATCGCCGAACAGCTGCAGATCTCCGAGGGTGTGGCGCGTGCCCGCAAGCAGGATGTGATCTTCGCCCTGCTGAAGGTGCTGACCCGCCACGGCGACGGCGTTGCCGCCGATGGCGTGCTGGAGATCCTGCCGGACGGCTTCGGCTTCCTGCGCGCGGCCGAAGCCAGCTACCTGGCCGGCCCGGACGACACCTACATTTCGCCCAGCCAGATCCGCCGTTTCAACCTGCGTACCGGCGACCACCTGTCCGGCCGCATCCGCTTCCCGAAGGACGGCGAGCGCTACTTCGCGCTGTCGATCGTGGACACCATCAACGGTGAGCCGCTGGAAGCGTCGAAGAACAAGGTGCTGTTCGAGAACCTGACCCCGCTGTTCCCGCGTCGCCGCTTCACCCTGGAGCGCGGCAACGGTTCGTCGGAAGACATCACCGGCCGCATCCTCGACCTGATGGCCCCGCAGGGCAAGGGCCAGCGCTCGCTGATCGTCTCCCAGCCGAAAGCGGGCAAGACGATGATGATGCAGCAGGTCGCCACCGCGATCACCACCAATCATCCGGACGTGCACCTGATCGTGCTGCTGATCGACGAGCGCCCGGAAGAAGTGACCGAAATGCAGCGCACCGTGCGCGGCGAGGTCATCAGCTCGACCTTCGACGAGCCGGCCGCACGCCACGTGCAGGTTGCCGAAATGGTGATCGAACGGGCCAAGCGCCTGGTCGAGCACAAGAAGGACGTGGTGATCCTGCTGGACTCGATCACCCGCCTGGCACGCGCCTACAACAACGTCGTGCCGAGCTCGGGCAAGGTGCTGACCGGTGGTGTGGACGCCAACGCCCTGCACCGCCCGAAGCGCTTCTTCGGTGCCGCGCGCAACGTTGAAGAAGGCGGCAGCCTGACCATCATCGCCACCGCACTGGTCGACACCGGCTCGAAGATGGACGAGGTGATCTACGAAGAGTTCAAGGGCACCGGCAACAGCGAAGTGCACCTGAGCCGCCGCATCGCCGAGAAGCGCGTGTTCCCGGCCATCGACATCAACCGCTCCGGCACCCGCCGCGAAGACCTGCTGATCGAGCCGGAACTGCTGCAGAAGATCTGGATCCTGCGCAAGCTGCTGCATCCGATGGATGAAATGGCCGCGATGGAATTCCTGCTCGACAAGATGAAGAACACCAAGTCCAACGACGAGTTCTTCGGTTCCATGAAGCGATAAGAAGAAAGCCCCGCACTGCGGGGCTTTTTTTGCTCGGGAACGGCGCATTCGCCGGGCATGGCCCGGCGCTGCCTTCGGTTACGGGCAGGCCACCGCGCCCTCGGCGGTGGCCGTGTTGGCCGTCAACCTGACCTGGGTGAATGCCGCGGCGAACGGCGCGTCGGCGCTGACCACGAACGGGGCTTCCACCGCGCCCAGGTCCACGCCGCGCTTTGCAAAGCAGGCCAATGGCACGGTCACCGTCTGCTTCTGCCCGGGCGCCAGCGCGACCAGCTGCGGGGCGATGTCCACCCCGCCCTCACAGCCGCTGCCACACTCCATGGTCACCTTCACCGGCGATGCCGGGCGCTTCACCAGCTGCACGTCGAACTGCAGCGCGCCGTTGCTGCGCGCCAGTGCGCCGAGATTGCGGCGCGAGGTGCTGCGTGCGATCAGCTGCGCCGGGGCCCGCCAGGTCACCTCCTTGGCGTCCTGCTGGGTGTTCACCTGCACGGTGCGCACCTGCACCACCGGCTTGGCGGTGGGCCAGCGCAGCGTAGCGTTCAGATCATTGCCAAGCGGTTGGGTCGCTCCCGCGGCGGCAACGTGCAGGGCGAATGGCGGCGTGTCGGCGCGGTTGAAGATCGGCAGCACGGTGACTTCGCCGCAGCTGTCCGGGTCAGCTTCCTCGAGCCTGGCGACCTTGCCGCCCTTGGCGTAGCTGAGGCCATAGCCAAGCGCGAACAGCGCCGGCTTCTTCGCGTCGGGCTGGTCGATCGGTGCCGGGCACGGAACGCCCGGCCACGGGAAGCTGAGGCGTCCACGGAAGTCGTGTGCCGGCTTGCCGCCCTTGCCCGCCACCAGCACATCAGTCACGCCCTTGCCTTCGGTGCCCGGCAGCCAGGCGGCGACGAAGGCGCTGGACAGATTGAGCAGGTCGTTGACATACATCGGGCGACCGGACAGGTAGACGGTCACCACCGGCTTGCCAGTTGCAGCTGCGGCCTTCAGCGCGGCCAGGTCCTGCGGGTAGGCCCGGCTGTGGCTGACGGTATCCGAAGCGAGAATATCGCCGTTGGTCTCTGCATAGGGCGTCTCACCGATCACCGCCAGCACCACATCGAAAGTCTTCGGATCGACGCCTTGGCCATCGGCGCTGAAGCTGACCTTGTCCGCCCCCAGTTCGGCGCGCAGCGCGCCCAGCACGGAATCGGCGTTGGGAAAATCGGAATTCGTGTTCTCGGTGCCCTGCCAGGTCAGCGACCAGCCACCGGACTGGTCGCCGATGCTGTCGGCGCTCTTGCCGACCACCAGCACCCGCGCATCGCGGCGCAGCGGGAGTGCCTCGCCTTCATTCTTCAGCAGCACCAGCGATTCGCGCACGGCACGCCGGGCCAGGTCACGGTGCTGCACGGCACTGGCATCGCCGGCGTAGCGGCTGTCGGACGGCTTGTGGTCGAACAGGCCCGCGCGCAGCTTCACCCGCAGGATGCGGGTGACCGCATCGTCGATGCGCGCCAGCGGAATCTCACCGCTCTTCACCTGCGCGGTGGTGTTGGCGATGAACGCTTTCCAGTCGTCGGGCACCATCACCATGTCGATGCCGGCATTGATGGCCTGCGCACAGCTGTCGTTGCGGCAGCCCGGCACCTGCGCGATGCCGTTCCAGTCGGAGACGACGAAGCCATCAAAACCCATCTTGTCCTTCAACGCATCGGTCAGCAGCGCCTTGCTGCCGTGCATCTTGCCGTAGTCCACGCCTGCGGCGCGGTCGTTCCAGCTGTTAAACGAGGCCATCACCGTCTGCGCACCCTCGGCAAGCGCACCATAGTATCCCTGCGCGTGGACGTTGATCATGGTGTTCTTGTCGACCAGCGCCTCACCCTGGTCGCGGCCGTTGTCGGTGGCACCATCGCCCAGGTAGTGCTTGGCGGTGGTGACCACGTTACCGTCGTCCTTGAAGGTGCCCTGTGCTCCCTTCACGTAGGCGTGGGCGTAGCTGCGGATCACCGCCGGGTCGGACGAATAGCTCTCATAGGTGCGGCCCCAGCGAGGGTCATGGGCCACGGCCAGGGTGGGTGCGAACACCCAGCCGATGCCGGTGGCGCGCACCGAGCGCGCGGTCGCCTCGCCGATGCGTTCGATCAGTTCGGCATCGCCGGCCGCGCCCAGGCCGATGTTGTGCGGGAACAGGGTCGCACCCAGCACGTTGTTGTGGCCGTGCACCGCATCGGTGCCCCAGATGACCGGCACCGGCGTCTTCGCATCGGTTGCCAGCGATGCAGCGTGGTAGGCATCGGCCAGCTGCAGCCAGTCCTGCACGCTGGCGTGCTTGTCCATGCCCGGCCAGGAGCCACCGCCATTGAGGACCGAGCCGATGTAGTAGCGGCGCACCTCGTCCGGCGTGATGGTCTTGATCTCGGCCTGGGTCATCTGCCCGATCTTCTGCGCCAGCGTCATCTGCGCAAGGATCTCCTGCACGCGCCTTTCGATATCCGCATCAGCAGCGATCACGCTGTGGACGCGCGGCCAGTCCTGCAGGCGTTCGCCCGTGGACGGCGCGGCACCCGCCGATGCGGCCAGGGCGGCCAGCAGACAGCCGGCAAGAAGGGTCTGGGTGGGGCGCTTCACTGGGTACTACCTCCGTGGGTGACGTTCCTGGCGTGCGGGACTGCAGCGGCACGTCGGCATGGGCGATCGGACGCCCGTCCTGACAGCGCTGTCATATAAGCCTGCCTGCATCGTGTCAATGAGCGATCGCACATCCGGTGGCTGCAATCGCGTAACGGCGGGCTTTGCGGCCGACGCAGCACATGGCCCGCGGCGGTGGGTGTTGCGACGCGACAAGAATTCAGGACGTGCCAGTCCCCCTCGCGTCGTGGCACCATCCGCCTGCTCCGGCAACACCGACATCGCAGGTACGCACTACCATCGGCGCGTAGCCGCCGCCTTCCAGGAGGATCCACCGCATCATGCGCAGTCGAATCGAGGATGTCGCCGCCGTTGCCGGGGTATCGATCAAGACGGTGTCCCGCGTGCTCAACCGCGAGCCCAACGTGCGCGAGCAGACCCGCGAACGGGTGCTGGCGGCCGTGGCGCGCCTGGGCTACAAGCCCAATCTCTCCGCGCGCAGCCTGGCCGGACAGCGCTCGTACGCGCTGGCACTGGTCTACAACAATCCTTCGCGCAACTACCTGATGGAAATCCAGAACGGCATGCTCGAGGCCTGCCACGCACAGCACTACAACCTGATCCTCGGCCCGGTGGGCACTGGCCGGCGTACCCTGCCCGACATGACCGCGCTGTTCGAGAACTCGCGTCCGGATGGAGTGGTGCTGATCCCGCCGCTGACCGACGACGAAGTAGTGCTGTCGTACCTGGAAGAGCATGACATTCCCTTCGCCTGCATCGCCCCGCGACACCCGGAAGGACGCATCGGCGTGCGCATGGATGAAACCACTGCGGTGGTCGAGCTGATCGGTCACCTGGTCGCGCAGGGCCACCGCCGCATTGCCCACATCAAGGGGCCGCGCGCGCATGGTGCCTGCCAGTGGCGCTACGCCGGTTACCGCCAGGCCCTGCGGCAGGCGGGTATCGCCTACGATCCGGCGCTGGTGGTCAACGGCCAGTTCTCGTTCGAGTCCGGCGTGGACGCAGCCAACCTGCTGCTCGACATGGATGAGCCTCCCACGGCAATCTTCGCCGCCAACGACGACATGGCCGCGGCCGTGTATCGCGTCGCGGGCGAACGCGGCCTTCGCGTGCCGCGCGACCTCTCGGTGTGCGGGTTCGACGACACGCCGATCGCAGGGCACATCTACCCTGCACTCACCACCGTGCGCCAACCGACCTCGCACATGGGGCGGCTGGCCACCGAACAGTTGATCGAGCACATCCGTGCCGAAGCCGCTGGCCGCATGATCACGGTCGAGCACGCGGTACTCGAACGCGAGTCGACCGCCGCACCACGGCGACGTTGAGCCAGCGGCGAACCTGCGGCTCACGCGGCAGGCAGCCGCGAACCCTTCCATGCATAGAAGGCAATGTAGAGATAACACAGCGCCGGCAGCAGGAACGACAGCTGCAGGCCATGATTGTCGGCAAGCCAGCCCATGGCCAGCGGAATGACCGCACCGCCGACGATCGCCATCACCAACAGGCTTGAAGCCTGTCCGGTGAGAGCTCCAAGGCGGGTGATCGCCAGCGCGAAGATGGTCGGAAACATGATGGAGTTGAACAGTCCGATGCTCACCACCGCCCACTTGGCCAGGCCACCCGTGGTGGAGACGGTGATGCCGAGCAGCAGCACCACCGCGAGCGCGAAAAGACCGAGCAGCCAGCGCGCATCCAACCGCGCCAGCAGCGCCGCGCCAAGCAGGCGCCCGACCAGCGCGCCGCCCCAATAGAGCGAGACATAACCGGTGGCCTCCTGCTCGGTCATGCCCTGGCCGATGCCCGGCGAGGACAGGAAGTTGACCAGCACGCTGCCGATGGAAACTTCCGCGCCCACGTAGCAGAAGATGGCCAGCACACCCAGTCGCACATGACGGTGGCGCAGGACGTCCCACGGCCGGCTTCGCGCGCCGGTGCGTTCCTCCACGCCGGGAATGGTGGGAAGACGGAACATCCAGATCGCTGCCGCCAGCAGGAACAGGACCACTGCCAGGCCGAAGTACGGCAGCTGCACCGATTGCGCTTCGGCTGCACGGTAGGCCAGTGCTTCGGCCTGCGGCAACAGCGCCAGCTGCTCCTCGCTGCGCGGCTGCGCCGACAGGATCAGCAGGCCACCGAACAACGGTGCCAGCGTGGTGCCCAGCGAGTTCATCGATTGCGCCAGGGTCAACCGGCTGGAGCTGGTGCGCTCCTCGCCCAGCAATGCCACGTAGGGGTTGGCCGCCACCTGCAGCACGGTGATGCCGGTGGCCAGCACGAACAACGCCGCCAGGAACAGCCCATAGACATGGGCGGCCGCAGCCGGCCAGAACAGCAGGGAGCCGACGCCTGCAATGGCCAGCCCGGCGACGATGCCGCGCTTGTATCCCACCGCAGCCACCAGCCGGCCCGCAGGCAGCGACATCAGGAAGTAGGCGCCGAAGAAGGTGAACTGGATGAGCATCGCCTGCACCCAGCTCAGCGCGAACGCCGCTTTCAGGTGCGGAATGAGGATGTCGTTGAGGCAGGTCAGGAAGCCCCACATGAAGAAGATGGCGGTGACCACCGCCAGTGCGCGGGTGGTGCCCTGCACGTGATGTCCTCGAACGGTCGTTACTGTGTCCATTGCTTGTCCTTCCAGTCAGTGATCGAAGCCATCCTGCGGTCATGCGTGACATTTGCAGCCATTGTGATTGTCCAGCGCTGTCAATCCGACGAATGACCTGACACCTGCGGGCTGAAAGCTGATCCGCGCAGTTTTGTTCTGCACCGCACAACACTTTCCTGCCCTCGTGTTGGCAGCGCTGTCATCCCTGAAAAACCGCTGCAGATGCCGTCGCACAAGGCGTTGTTTCCGAAGCGACGAGGTTCTGGCAACGATTTCACAGCGCGCCTTGCGACCGCCGACGCGGCGCACTTCATGGCAGCTTGTTGACAACGCTGTCAAGCGTCGCTCCAATCCGGGCCACATGCAGTAGTCCGTGATTGAACGAAGCAGGATCGCCATTACCGAATTCCCTGGGGAGGGAGCTTCCATGAAGACGTACAAGGCAGTACCTCGCAAGACGATGCTCACGTCCGCGCTGCTGGCTGCGCTGGCCGCCCCGGCATGGGCACAGGACGCACCCGCCACCAACGAACCAGTCGATCCGACCACGCTCGATGCGGTGCAGGTCACCGGTATCCGCGGCAGCCTGACCTCATCGATGAACCTCAAGCGCGACAGCCAGGGCGTGGTTGACGGCATCGTCGCCGAGGACATCGGCAAGTTCCCGGACACCAACCTGGCCGAATCATTGCAGCGCATCAGCGGTGTTTCCATCGACCGCACCTCCAGCGGCGAAGGGTCCAAGGTGACCGTGCGCGGCATTGGTCCGGACTACAACCTGGTGCTGCTGAACGGGCGGCAGATGCCGGCGTCGAATCTGGGCAACGGCGGCGGCGGCCTGTCCGGCTCGCGCTCGTTCGACTTCGCCAACCTCGCTTCCGAGTCGATCTCTGCGGTGGAGGTATACAAGACCAGCCGCGCCGACAATCCTGCCGGTGGCATCGGTGCCACCATCAACATCAAGACGCTGCGGCCGCTGGAGTCCGAACCGGTGATCAGCCTTGGTCTGAAGGCGGTCAACGATTCGTCCAACGACAACCTGCCGCGGACCCTGCGCGGCTCCAACGTCACTGGCGAGTTCTCGGGCATCTTCAGCCAGCGCTACGCCGACGATCGCTTCGGCGTGACGTTCAGCGCCAGCCACCAGGAACGTGATTCCGGCTTCAACCAGGCCACCGTGGCCGAGGGCTGGGCCACGTTCAAGGGCAACGAGAGCGCGGACTGGCGGGCACTGCCGCTGCCGGGCCAGGGGTATTCCGACCGCATCACCAACCGCCCCGGCCCCGACGATGTCTACGCACGTCCGCAGAACACCGCCTACAACGTCAATGGCGTGCAGCGGCAGCGCACCAACGCGCAGGCGACGTTCCAGTGGAAGCCGGCCGACAATGTCACCACCACGCTGGACTACACCTATGTCGAGAACAAGGTGCAGCAGCAGCGCAGCGAGCTGTCGGTCTGGTTCAACTATGGTCCGGGCGACAGCATCTGGACCAACGGCCCGGTGTCCGCGCCGATCATCTACAGCGAGGACATGACCAATTCGGACGTGTCGATGGGCGGCGCCAAACTGGCCACCAAGACCGACATGCACTCGCTGGGCTTCAACGTCGACTGGGAAGTGAACGACGCGCTGGACCTGTCCTTCGATGTGCACAACGCCGAGTCGGAATCGCGGCCGGACAGTCCCTATGGCTCGGCGGGCGTGCTCGGCGTGGCCGCCTTCGTGCGTGGCACCACCACCGTCGACTACAGCGGCGACCTGCCGATCATCAACATCGCACTGCCGCCGGGCGGCGTGCAGGCCTCCGACGCACTGGTCACCGGCTCGGTGTTCCAGAACAGCTACAACAAGTCCAAGGTGCAGCAGTACCAGGGCCGCGGCACGTTCCGCTTCGCCGACTATTCGGCGCTGGACTTCGGCGTGGGCCACACCCAGGTGGAGAACCGCTCTGCCTCAGCCATCATGCAGCGCAACAGCTGGGGCGGTCTGGGCTCTCCGGCCGACTACGCCGATGACATCTGGTACGCCGACAACATGGGCAAGTACTTCAAGGCATTCTCCGGCCACAACGATCCGCGCCTGACCGGCCAGTTCCTGGTGTTCGACTTCGACCGCCTGATCGATCGGGCGGCCCAGGTCGGCACCGATTCCGATCCGGCCTGCCCGAGCTGCTACTACGCACCGACGGAGTACTCCGAGGACATCCGCACCACCGAGAAGTCGAAGAGTGCCTACCTGCAGTACCGCACCACGTTGGATTGGTCGATGCCACTGCACGTGGCCGTCGGCGCGCGCTACGAGCAGACCGAGGTGGAGTCGAATGCGCTGGTGCGCGTACCGACCGGCATCAGCTGGAGTTCGGCCAACGAGTTCAACATCGACTACGCCGCCGATCGCGGCTTCGTCGGTGGCAAGGGCAAGTACGACTACGTGCTGCCGAACGTTGATCTGAAACTGGACCTGGCCGAGACGCTGGCGCTGCGCGGCAGCTACAGCCGCACCCTGGGCCGGCCGAGCTGGACGCAGATCCAGAGCGGTCAGTCGCTGGCCGACATCGTGCGCACCCAGGGCGGCACCGGCACCCGCGGCAATCCGGGTCTGGAGCCGCTGATCTCGGACAACTTCGATCTGTCGCTGGAGTGGTACTACGGCGAGGCCAGCTATGCCTCCGTGGGCTTCTTCCGCAAGAACATCAAGAACTTCATCAGCGACACCATCGTGCGCGAGAACGCCGGCACCCTGCATACGCCGGTCGGTGGCGCGTACTGGAACGAGGCACTGGCATCGGGCTGCGGCACCACCGACATGCCCTGCATCCGCGACTACATCTTCACCAACCATGCCGGGGATCCCGGCGTAACCTATACCGGGCGCAATTCGGCCGGGCAGATGACCGGCACCATCGTCGGCCAGCCCAACGACCCGGTGGCCGGTTTCGACATCACGGTACCGGCCAACCAGCACTCGGATCACCTCGACGGCTGGGAAGTGGCGGTGCAGCACCTGTTCGGCCAGTCCGGCTTCGGCGTGGCCGCGAACTACACCAAGGTGAAGTCGGGGCTGACGTTCAACAACCTCAGCCTGGGCGACCAGTACCCGATGATCGGCCTGAGCGATTCGGCCAACGTGGTCGCGTTCTACGACAAGAACGCCTGGCAGATCCGCGCGGCCTACAACTGGCGCGACAAGTTCCTCAACGGCATCGGTGGCCAGGGCCCGAACCCGAACTACACTGCCGCGTACGGTCAGCTCGATCTCAACATCAGCTACGCGGTCAGCGAACAGCTGACGCTGAGCCTGGAAGCAATCAACCTGACCGACGAGACCATGCGCACCTATTCGCGGCACACCAACATGCTGCGTTATGCCACCCAGACCGGTCCGCGCTACATGTTCGGCGTCCGCTACAAGTTCTGACCGGCGCCGGAGGCCTCGTGGGCCGGGTTCATGCCCGGCCCACGCCGCACGGGTGCATGATGCGCGGACCCAAGGCCGCCGGGCACGGGCCCGGCCCTCCATCACGCCCAGGATGTCCACGCATGCTG
>NZ_JASGBV010000051.1:0-14451 GCF_030053245.1 Stenotrophomonas sp. RS-48 | reverse complement strand
GCTGGAACACCCTGTTACCCGCATGGGGCATGTGCCCGTCACGGCCGCATGCCATGCTGGCACTCTTGATCCCTGCCAGCGAGACGCCCGCATGACCACCATCATCGCCCCGCGCGTACACGACATCGGCGGCCTGGAAGTCCGCCGCGCCGTCCCCACCCTGCAGGCCCGCAGCATCGGTTCGTTCGTATTCGTCGACCAGATGGGCCCGACCGTCCTTACCGCAGGTACCGGCATCGACGTGCGTCCCCATCCGCATATCGGCCTGGCCACCGTCACCTTCCTCTGGTCCGGCGCCATCGGCCACCGCGACACGCTCGGCTCGGACCAGGTGATCCGTCCCGGCGACGTCAACTGGATGACCGCCGGCCGCGGCATCGCGCACTCCGAACGCACGCCCCCGCCGGAGCGCGGTCACGACCATCCGATCCACGGGATGCAGACCTGGGTGGCATTGCCGAAGTCGCACGAGGAAGTGGAGCCGGCGTTCTATCACCACGCCGCCGCGACCCTCCCGGAGCAGCGCCGCAACGGTGCCTGGCTGCGCGTGATCGCAGGCCGCGCCTATGGCGAGGAGTCGCCGGTGAAGGTCTTCGCCGACACGCTCAATGTAGCCATCGACCTCGATCCCGACGCGGAGATCGACATCGATGACGGCCACCGCGAGCGGGCGCTGTACATCCTCGAAGGCCAGGCGCAGCTGGATGGCGTGGACATCCCGGCGCAGCACCTGGTGATTCCCGAGGCCGGCGCGCGCGGCCGGCTGCGCGCGAAGACCCCGCTCAAGGCCATGCTGTTCGGCGGCGAACCGCTGGATGGCCCGCGTCACCTGTGGTGGAACTTCGTTTCCAGCTCCAAGGAGCGCATCGAACAGGCGAAACAGGACTGGGAAGCCGGCCGGTTCGGCAGCATTCCCGGCGACGACAAGGAGTTCATCCCGCTGCCGCAGTACTGAGCATCGCGCGCTGCACACACCCTGAGGTGTATCCCTGCACCGGCCTTTGACGCTATCGTCACTCGCCGGTCACTGAAATGTGACCTGTTTCACATTTTAGTTCATCAAAGGAGTGCAGTTCATGAGCATGGGTAAACGCTTGGCCGCCGAGTTCCTCGGCACTTTCTGGCTGGTTCTGGGTGGCTGTGGCAGTGCGGTACTGGCTGCCAAGTTCGGCGGCGACGGCAATCCGCTGGGCATCGGCTTCCTGGGCGTGGCACTCGCGTTCGGCTTGACCGTGGTCACCGGCGCCTACGCGTTCGGTCACGTGTCCGGCGCGCACTTCAATCCGGCAGTCAGCGTGGGCCTGTGGGCCGGCGGCCGCTTCCCGGCCCGCGACCTGGTGCCGTACATCATCGCCCAGGTCGCGGGCGGCCTGCTGGCCGGCTTCATCCTGCTGCAGATCGCTTCCGGCGCCAGCGGCTTCGCCATCGACGGCAGCCAGGCCGGGGCCTTCGCCAGCAACGGCTACGGCGTGCTGTCGCCCGGCGGGTACAGCGTGGCGGCCGCCTTCCTGTGCGAAGTGGTGCTGACTGCGGTATTTCTGGTCGTGATCATGGGCGCCACCCATGGCAAGGCACCGGCAGGGTTCGCTCCGCTGGCGATCGGTCTGGCATTGACCCTGATCCATCTGATCAGCATCCCGGTCACCAACACGTCGGTGAACCCGGCTCGGTCCACCGCGGTGGCGTTCTTCGCCGGCAGCGGCGCGGTCGGCCAGCTCTGGCTGTTCTGGGTCGCCCCGCTGCTGGGCGGCATGATCGGCGGCATCATCTACAAGTGGGTCGGTAACGACCGTTGAGCGCTGCCCGGACCATTGCGGCCGACATTCGGTCGCAATGGTTACGGTTGTAACCGCAATTTGTGCGGGCACTCACGTTCCGTTAAGGTCTGTTTGACCGCCTGTGCACATGCCCGGCGGGGATGGCATCCGGGGATGGGATGCCACGGCCGCCAGCAGCATGGCGGCGTCACACGACACGCCACCTTGGGGGATGCATGAAGTTCGCGCCTGTTGTCCTGTCGAGCCTGTTGTTTGCCGCGGCCCAGGCCGCCGCGCAGGCACCCGCCGAATGTCCTTCGCTGCCGGCGAGCAGCGGCCTGAAATGGCAGCAGCAGGTGCAGTCGGACTTCCTGCTCTGCCGCGCCAGCACCGAGGATGGACGGGAAGTACTGAGCCTGATGCTGAGCGCACGCGATCCGGCGATTCCGCTCAGCCGCTCGCTGCGCCAGGAAAAAGGCAGTTTCGCCGGCGAGTCACTGTACTGGTACCAGCCCGATCTGGGTGGACAGCAGCCGCCGGGATACGCCGAACGACGCATCAGCGTGATCAAGCTGGACAAGGGCCGCTATGCGCAGATTGCCCTGTACCCGGGCAGCACGCAGGAACTGGGGTCGCTGCAGCAGTTGGCGCAGGGCATGAGCCTGACGCCCTCAGCCGTAGCCGCCGGACGTTGACGGTGACGGGGATGACTGCCTGGCAGCATCCCCGCCGGATCCGAGGAGTTGGCGGCAACGCCGGGCATGGCCTGATGGACGTCCTTTGCGCGTGCTGTGCCGGAGAGCCGCCGGGCATGGCCCGGCGCTACCGGCTTCCTCCTGGGGGGCGGCGTCGGCCCTCAGAACCTGCCTTCCTGAAAATCGACGAAGGCCTGCATCAGTTCCTGGCGCGTGTTCATCACGAACGGGCCATGCCGCATCACTGGCTCCCGCAGTGGCCGGCCGGCCACCAGAATCAGCCGCCCCCCTTCGCTGCCAGCCGAAACGTGCAGCTGTTCACCGCCACCGAGCACCGCCAGTTCCTGGCGCGCCACATCACGTGCGGCATCCTGCTCGCCGACCGTGATTGCGCCCTCGAAGACATAGGCAAACGCGTTGTGGCCTTCCGGAAGCGTGTAGGTCCAGGCACGATCGGCCTCGAGGCGGACGTCCAGATACAACGGATCGGTGGCCGGCTGCACGATCGGGCCGGTGGTGCCATCGACAGTACCGGCGATCACCTTCACCTCCACACCCGGCTCCGGCTGCACCACCGGGATGCGTTCCGGCGCGAACTCCTGGTACTTCGGGTCCGTCATCTTCTCGCGCGCGGGCAGGTTCACCCACAGCTGGAAACCGCGCATCTGCCCGCTTTCCTGTTCCGGCATCTCCGAATGCACCAGGCCCCGGCCTGCAGTCATCCACTGCACGCTGCCCGGGGTCAGCAGGCCCTCGTTACCGTGGTTGTCGCGGTGGCGCATGCGTCCGTCCAGCATGTAGGTGACCGTCTCGAAACCGCGGTGCGGATGCTCCGGGAAACCGGCGATGTAGTCTTCGGCGCGGTCCGTACCGAATTCATCCAGCAGCAGGAACGGATCCAGATCCGGCAGCGTCGGGCCGCCGATGACACGGGTCAGGCGCACGCCGGCGCCGTCGGACGTGGGCATGCCACGGATGGTGCGCAGGACGCGGACCGGTTCGGGAAGGCTCATGGCGACTCCTGTTGGATGGATGCCACTGAAGATGGACGCCGCGGCGCCGTCCGCCAATGGATGACGCCGCAACCGATTGTTCCATCCCTGGTGTTCGCCGGGCGTCATGCCGGCGGTTCCGCGACACGGATGTCTGCCCGCAGCCCATGCCGCACACGCGGTCACCACCTTCGTACGACCAAAGTACTACCGCCGATGGGCCCCGCACGCATTGACCCTGTAAAGGGCACGCGGGACTCTTTGAATGTCTTTCCGGGAGAGAGCACCTCATGAAAGGGTTTGCCAAACTGGGTTGGGCGGCACTCGCCCTGCTCGGCGCGTTCTGTCTGGGCACCGTGGCCTTGCGCCGCGGCGAACACATCAACGCGCTGTGGATCGTCGTCGCCGCTGTTTCGATCTACCTGATCGCCTATCGCTTCTACAGCCTGTTCATCGCCAACAAGGTGATGCAGGTGGATCCGACCCGGGCTACGCCGGCGGTGATCAACAACGATGGCCTGGACTACGTGCCGACCAACAAGCACGTGCTGTTCGGCCACCACTTCGCGGCCATCGCCGGCGCCGGTCCACTGGTGGGCCCGGTGCTCGCGGCGCAGATGGGCTACCTGCCCGGACTGCTGTGGCTGGTGGTGGGCGTGGTGCTGGCCGGTGCGGTACAGGACTTCATGGTCCTGTTCCTGTCCAGCCGGCGCAACGGCCGCTCACTGGGCGATCTGGTCCGCGAGGAAATGGGACAGGTGCCCGGCACCATCGCGCTGTTCGGCGCGTTCCTGATCATGATCATCATCCTGGCGGTGCTGGCGATGGTGGTGGTCAAGGCGCTGGCGGAAAGCCCCTGGGGCATGTTCACGGTGATAGCCACGATGCCCATCGCCATCCTGATGGGCATCTACATGCGCTACATCCGGCCGGGCAAGATCGGCGAGATCTCGGTGGTGGGCCTGGTGCTGCTGCTGGCCGCGATCTGGTACGGCGGCAAGGTTGCTGCAGATCCGGTGTGGGGCCCGGCCTTCACCTTCACCGGCACGCAGATCACCTGGATGCTGATCGGCTACGGCTTCGTCGCTTCGGTGCTGCCCGTGTGGCTGTTGCTGGCACCGCGCGACTACCTGTCGACCTTCCTCAAGATCGGCACCATCGTCGCTCTGGCCATCGGCATCCTGATCGTGATGCCCGAGCTGAAAATGCCCGCACTGACCCAGTTCGCCGCCAGTGGCGATGGCCCGGTGTGGAAGGGCGGCATGTTCCCGTTCCTGTTCATCACCATTGCCTGCGGCGCGGTATCCGGTTTCCACGCGCTGATTTCCTCGGGCACCACACCGAAGCTGCTGGCCAATGAATCGCACATGCGCTACATCGGCTATGGCGGCATGCTGATGGAATCGTTCGTGGCGGTGATGGCGCTGGTGGCTGCGTCGATCATCGATCCGGGCATCTACTTCGCGATGAACAGCCCGGCGGCAGTGATCGGTGCCGATGCGGCGTCTGCCGCGCACTACATCACCAACACCTGGGGCTTCACCATCACGCCGGAACAGCTGACCGCCACGGCCGCCGCGATCGGCGAGCCGACGATCCTGCACCGCGCCGGTGGTGCGCCGACGCTGGCGGTGGGCATCGCAATGATCCTGCATGAAGCCATTCCCAGCGGCAGCGACGCGATGATGGCGTTCTGGTACCACTTCGCCATCCTGTTCGAAGCGTTGTTCATCCTGACCGCCGTGGATGCGGGCACCCGCGCAGGCCGCTTCATGCTGCAGGATCTGCTGGGCAACTTCATTCCGGCGCTGAAGAAGACCGAGTCGTGGACGGCCAACATCATCGGCACGGCCGGCTGCGTGGCGCTGTGGGGCTACTTGCTCTACACCGGCGTGGTCGATCCGTTCGGCGGCATCCAGACCCTGTGGCCGCTGTTCGGCATCTCCAACCAGATGCTGGCCGGTATCGCGCTGATGCTGGGGACGGTGGTGCTGTTCAAGATGAAGCGTGACCGCTACGCGTGGGTGACCGCGGTACCGGCCACCTGGCTGCTGATCTGCACCACCTATGCCGGCTTCATCAAGATCTTCGACAGCAACCCGGCGCAGGGCTTCCTGGCGCAGGCGCACAAGTTCCAGGCCGCCATCGCCAGCGACACCATCACCGCACCGGCCAAGTCGGTGGCGCAGATGCAGCAGATCGTGGTCAATGCCTACGTCAACACCGGCCTGACCGCGCTGTTCCTGCTGGTGGTGGGTGCGGTGCTGACCTATTCGATCCGCACGATCCTGGCCGCACGCCGCAATCCGCAGCGCAGCGACCGCGAGACCCCGTACGTGGCGCTGAAGCCGCATGAAATGGTGGATCTGTAATGAGCACGCAACTGGTTCCCGTTGGCCAGTACCAGGCGCACCGCCGCGTGTGGCGACGCCTGGTGCAGACGGCACGCCTGTGCTGTGGCATCCCTGATTACGACAACTACGTCCGGCACATGCTGGAGAAGCATCCGGACCAGGAACCGATGGACTACAAGACGTTCTTCCGCGAACGTCAGGAAGCGCGGTACGGCGGACGCAACGGCGGACGCTGCTGCTGAAAGGCATGACGCGGGCGCCGGGCATGAAACCCGGCGCCCGTTGCAGGGAGACGCAGAGCGCGACCCGCGCTCAGCCGTTGGCCATCCACTTCAGGATCAGGCCGGTGACATAGGCCAGCCCGGTGCCGGTGGCATAGCCCACCGTGCCGAGCAGCACGCCGACCGGTGCCAGTGTCGGATGGAAGGCCGCAGCCACCACCGGCGCCGATGCCGCCGCACCGATGTTGCCCTGCGAACCAATGGCGAAGAAGAACAGCGGCGCACGGACCAGCTTGGCCACGGCCCACAGCACCATCACGTGGGTCGCCATCCAGATCGCGCCGAGCAGGAACAGCCACGGCCGATCCAGCAGCGACAGCAGGTTCATCTGCATGCCGATGCAGGCGATCAGGAAGTACAGGAACACCGTGCCCAGGCGCGAGGCACCCGCCGCTTCCAGACGACGTGCGCGGGTGAAACTCAGGCCCAGGCCCATCGCGGTGGACAGCAGGATCACCCAGACGAACTGGCTGTCCAGGCTGAACTGGCTGGCCCAGCTCACGTTGGCCTTGAACCAGCCCGACAGCGGCGCGGCGATCGCGTGCGCCAGGCCGACACCGCCCAGGGCAACGCCGACGATCACCATCAGGTCGGTCATGCTGGGAATACGTGCGTTCTGCGCTTCATAGGCGCTGATGCGCGCCTTCATCTCGTCGATGGCACGGGTGTCGGCACCGTTGCGCGTGTCGATCTGCTGCGCGCGGTTGGCCAGGAACAGCAGGATCGCCATCCACAGGCTGGCGCAGGCCACATCGACCACGGCGAACTGCCCGAAGGTCGTGGCATCGGTACCGAAGATCTCGCGCATGGCGACCATGTTGGCGCCACCGCCGATCCAGCTGCCGGCCAGTGCGGCCATGCCGGCCCAGGTATCACCGGCCACGGTTTCCGGGTGGATCAGCTTCATCACCTGGAACGAGACGATGGCGCCGAGCATGATGCCGGCGGTACCGGCACAGAACACGAGCAGCAGCTTCGGGCCGAGCTTGATGACCCCTTTGAGGTCGATCGACAGGGTCAGCAGGACCAGCGCGGCAGGCAGCAGCACATCGCGTGCGACCGGGTTGTACAGCGACGTGTTGTGGCCATCGATGACACCGGCGGTGTTGTAGATGGCCGGGATGAAGTAACACAGCAGCAGGGCCGGCACCCAGGCGAAGATCTTCTTCAGCAGCGGGGTGGGACCACTGGCGGCCCAGAAGATCAGGGCCAGGGTGGCGGCAATCAGGCCCAGGCCAACGATGTCGTTGTTGATAAGGGCAGTAGCGGGTTCGGTCGGCATGGGATCCTCTGTCGATCGAAAGAGCGGAAAAAAAAGCGCCGCATAAGGCGGCGCGGGTCGAGATTAACACCCTCTTCACGGCGGGTCATGCTGCAGTGCCGGCCTCGCCTTTCCCGAAACGGAGCGTGTCCATGCAACTGGGTGCCTTCTCGGTCAGCCTTTCGGTCAAGGACCTGGCCGCCTCGCGCGCGTTCTATGAGGCGCTGGGCTTCTCGATCACCGGCGGCGATGCGACGCAGAACTGGCTGGTACTGCGCAACAACGGTGTCGTCATCGGCCTGTTCCAGGGCATGTTTGAAGGCAACCTGCTGACCTTCAACCCGGGCTGGGACCAGCACAAGCAGGAACTGCCGCGTTTCCAGGACGTCCGCGAACTGCAGGCAGCGTTGGATGCGCAGGGTATCGCGCTGCAGGTCCGGGCCGATCCCGACAGTGAAGGCCCCGCCTTCCTGCAACTGATGGATCCGGACGGCAACGTGATCCTGGTCGACCAGCATGTGCCGCGACCGAAGGTCTGACCCCGCGACTGCGATCATCCGCCTGGGCGCGAAGCACCGAAATCCAGCGTGGCCTGCGTCCCGCGCGGCTCGCAGGGCTGCAGCTGCAGGGTCCAGCCAAGGTGCTCGCACAGGCGCGCGATCAGGTCCAGGCCGATCCCGCCACGATCGACACGCTCTCCCCGGGCCATGCGTGCGTGGATCGCAGCGATCTCCTCCGGGCTCATGCCATGCCCCGGGTCCTGCAGGGTCAGCACCGCCGAAGCGCTCAGGCGCAGTTCGATGTGCCCGCGGCCGCTGTTCTCGATCGCGTTGCGCAACAGGTTGCCGATCGCCGCCTGCACCACCGCCAGCGGGGCAACGATGTCCACCGGCGCGGCCTGGATACCGATGCTCAGGTCCTTGTCGCCCAGCAGATGGCGATGATGCTCGACGATGTCCGGCAGCAGCTGGTCCAGTGCGATGCGCTCGGCACGCGCCGCCAGCCGCGCCGGATCGCGCGCAAGCACCAGCAGCAGTTCGATCAGCTGCTCCACGCCCTGCGCGGTGCGCAGCACGCGCTGGATCTGCTGCCGGGCACGGTCTGGCAGGCCCGGCTGCTCCAGTGCCAGCTCGGCGGCGCCGGTCATCACCGCAATCGGGGTGCGCAGCTCATGGCTGGCAGTGCTGATGAACACCCGCTCGCGTTCAACGAACTGCTCGTTGCGTTCGAGGTAGTCATTCAACGCATCGGCGATGGTGTGCAGCTCGGAACTGCCACGCGGGTCGACATCGATGCGCTGGCCCTGCGCGCCCGGCCGCAACGCGCCGATGCGCTGCGCCAGCAGGCTGAGCGGACGCACCATGCGCTCCATGCCGAAGGACGCCATCAGCACGGTGACGAAGATCATGATCACCCCGGCCAGCATCACCCACCGCGTGGCGAACTGCTCAAGGTCGTGGAAGTCGGAGATGTCCAGCACCAGCGCAACGCGCCCCATCGAGTCCGTATCACGCACCATGACCGCCGTTTCGCGGTCCTTCACCATCACCCCGTCATGCAGGCCGGGATGCAGGGTGCGCAGGCTGTCAGGCAGGTTCACCGCGTCGAAACGGTACAGGCTGAGCGTGTCCGAGTCCTGCCATCGATAGTGTGGCTCGTGCTCGACATGCTCGACGATGCTGTCCAGTTCGGAGTTGAGCAGCGCGCGCCAGGCGGCGTGTTCGGCGTGCTCGTGCACATAGTTGCCCACGCTGAACACCGCCAGCGAAAGCAGTGCCAGGTAGCCCAGCAGCCACCACAGCACGCGGCGGTACAGCGGGCCGGGTCTACGCACCTTCATCGTCATTCCTGCCGGCCTCGGCGGCGGTGGGCAAGGCCAACCGGTAGCCGACCCGCGGCAGCGTGTGGATCAGCTTGTCCACGAACGGTCCATCCACGCTGCGGCGCAGTTCGTAGACATGCGAGCGCAGCAGGTCGCCGTCCGGTGGCTCGTCGCCCCACAGGGCGAATTCGAGCTGCTGGCGGGTGACCGCGCCGGGGCTGGCGCGCATCAGCACTTCCAGCAGCTTGCGGCAGGCCGGATACAGATGCAGGACCTGTCCGGCGCGCTGCGCCTCCAGGGTCGCCAGGTCCAGCACCAGATCACCCACCTGCAGCCGCTTGCGGGGGTTGCGTCCCTGTGCCCGCAGCAGCAGGGCCTCCAGCCGCACTTCCAGCTCCGGCAACGCGAACGGCTTGGTCAGGTAGTCATCAGCGCCGGCACGGAAGCCGGCAATCTTGTCCGGCAGTTCGTCGCGTGCGGTCAGCATGATCACCGGCACCTCCGAGCCATGCTCGGCACGCAGGCGGCGCAGCACTTCCGGCCCCTCCATCCGGGGCAGCATCCAGTCCAGGATCACCGCGTCATAGGGATGGCTGCCCGCCAGATGCAGGCCGGTGATGCCATCGGGAGCCACATCCAGCACATGACCGCGCGACTCGAAGTAGTCGAACAGATTGGCCACCAGCTGCCGGTTGTCCTCGATCACCAACAGGCGCATGCATGAAAGTTCCACGGAAGTTCGTACCATGGTAGCGCCACGCATGTCGGAATGAGGTCGCCCCGGCGATACTCCGACGCTTTTCCCACCCCCGCCGCCTCAAAATGGCCGTTTTGCTCCCGGAGCCTGCCGTGCCCGTAGCCCTGCCCCGCCGTTGGCGCCTGCCCCTGCTCTGGCTGTTGATCATCGCGGCACTGGCTGCCGGCATCGGCATGCGCCAACCGCAGCCACCGGACGAACCCCGCTTCGTACTGGCCGCCAGGACCATGGTGGAAAGCGGGGAGTGGCTGCTGCCGCACCGTGGCAGCGAGCTGTATGCGGAGAAGCCGCCGGTGTTCATGTGGCTGCAGGCGGCGGCCTACGAAGTGGTGGGCAGCTGGCAGTGGTCGTTCCTGCTGCCTTCGCTGCTGGGGGCCCTGCTCAGTCTGTGGTTGGTGTCGGATCTGGCACGCCGACTGTGGTCGCCGCGCCACTCCCTCTATGCCATCGGTGCCCTGTTCTGCACCCTGCAGTTCGGCCTGATGGCCAAGCGTGCGCAGATCGATATGGTGCTGGTCGGGATGACCACGCTGGCCCTGTGGGGCCTGCTGCGGCATCTGTGCGAGCGACGCAATGTGCCGGCGCTGTGGCTGGCCGGCTTTGCCGCCGGCCTGGGCACGGTGACCAAAGGCGTAGGTTTCCTGCCGCTGCTGATGGTGCTGCCCTGGTTCGGCTGGTGGCTGTACCAGCATCGCCGCGGCCGTCGGATCGAGGGCCCGCACCCGGCGACCCTGCTGTGGCTGATCCCTGCATTCCTGCTCGGCGTGGCCGTCTGGCTGGCCCCGCTGGGCTGGGCCCTGCTGCACGAACCCAGTGCCTCGCTGCAGTCCTATGCGCATGAACTGCTGTTCAAGCAGACCGGCACCCGCTATGCCAATGCCTGGCACCACCGGCAGCCGGTCTGGTACTACCTGCAGGTGATCCTGACACTGTGGCTGCCGGGTGCCCTGTTGCTGCCGGTACTGGCCCGCCCGTGGTGGCGGCGCCTGCGCCGTGGCGACCGCCGGCAGTGGCTGCTGCTGGGGTGGGCGCTGCTGGTGCTGGTGTTCTTCAGCGCCAGCCCCGGCAAGCGCGAGGTCTACCTGCTGCCGATGCTGCCTGCCGTGGCCCTTGCCGCCGCGCCCCTGCTGCCCGGCCTGCTGCGCAGGCTGTGCGTGCGCCGGTATCTGTTCGGTTACAGCCTGGTGCTGATGCTGGCAACCGCCGTGCTGGGCGTGATGCTGCTCACCGAAAGTCACTGGGCGCAGGCGCAGCTGCAGCGGCGTGCGATGCCCGACACCCTGCTGCCGGTGCTGGGCGACGGCCTGCTGACGTTCGCGATCGCCGTGGCTACCCTGGCCGTGTGGTTGCGCGTGCGGCGCGCCGCCACCCTGGTACTGCTCACCCACGGCCTGCTGTGGATGCTGTACGGCCTGGTGCTGATTCCGGCGCTCGACCCCTACGCCTCGTCGTCGGCGCTGATGCGCCGGGTCGGCGCGAGGATCGGCCCCGATGCCGAACTGGCACTGGTGGCCTGGCGCGAACAGAACCTGCTGCAGGCCGACCGCGCCGTGCGCGAGTTCGGCTTCAAGCGGCCCTGGCCTGAACAGTGGCACGACGCCGGCCCCTGGCTGGCCGAAGCACCCGACCGGCGCTGGCTGCTGGTACTCGACAAGGCCATGAGTCCCTGCGTGGATGCCGCCCAGGTGATCGACATCGGCGTCGCCAACCGCAACCGCTGGCAACTGGTGCCCGGCACTGCCTGGGATGCCGGCTGCCACGCCGAGCGGGCCGGCGCCAACGAAGAAGAAGACTGAATCATCCCCCACGCGGGCCGGCGGTTAACCCGGCCCGAACGCAGGTCCGACCCTTCTCCGACATCAACCTGACGAGCATGGCGCCGGTTCATCGTCACGGTGTTTTCCTGCATGTCCGTCCGTCCTCCCGTCTCCGGGGTTGCTTCGGCCTACTCCACGCTGGCATCGCGGTTCGCCGTGACCCACCTGTGGCTTCCACTGCTCATCGTGCTGCCCCTGTTCGCCGTGTTCATGGAAGGGGGAGCCGATCAATGGCTGGCTGACCACCTGTTCCGGTTGGAGGGCGGCCGCTGGGCACTGCAGGACGCGTGGTTCACCCGCTCGCTGGTGCACCGGGGCGGCAAGTGGTTCAGCACCGCCGCAGCGCTGGTGGTGATACTGCTGAGCTTTCACCACTGGCGCCACGGACGTGATCGCACCCTGCGATGGGCGCTGCTTTATGTCGTAATTGCCCTGGCGCTGGGAACCGGCGGCGTGTCGCTGCTGAAGTCGCTGGTGCCGATGGACTGCCCGTGGGATCTGCTGCGCTACGGCGGCCACCAGCCTTATATCGGGCTTTTCAGCCATCGTCCGGCCGACATGCCGGTGATCGCGTGCTTTCCCGCCGGCCATGCCAGCGCCGGCTATGCCTGGCTGAGCCTGTACTTTTTCGCCCTGCTGTGGCGTCCTGCCTGGCGCTGGACCGGCCTGGCACTGGGCCTGGGCAGCGGGCTGCTGTTCGGCATCAGCCAGCAGCTGCGGGGTGCACATTTTCTGTCGCATGACCTTGCCACAGCCCTGCTGTGCTGGCTGCTGTCACTGGGGCTGTACGTTCTGGTCCGCCATCACCTGGACCGCACCAACCGCCTGGAGGCGAACGCATGAATGCTTCGGTTCAACGCTCGCTCCGTGTGCCATCGCTGGCCGGACTGCGCAGCTGGCGGCCACAGCTGTCCACCGAGGCGTTGATCGCGCTGACCAGCCTGTTCTTCGCTCTGGCCGGCAACGGCCTGTTCTGGCGCAGCGCGATGGCCAGCCACCCGGAGAGCCTGCGCTACGCGGTGTCGCTGCTGCTGTTGCTGCTCGGCACGCATGGCCTGCTGCTGGGCCTGCTGGTCTGGCGCTGGAACGCCAAGGTGGTGATCAGCGCGCTGCTGCTGGTAACGGCCTTCGCCGCCCACTACATGAGCCGTTACCACATCTATCTGGATGCGGACATGCTGCGCAACGTGCTGGCGACCGATCCGAAGGAAAGCCGCGAACTGATGACGGTCTCGCTGCTGTGGCCGGTACTGCTGCTGGCGGCACTGCCGATGGTGCTGGTGTGGCGGGTGCAGCTGCAGCGGCGCAGCTGGGGCCGCAGCCTGCTGTGGCGGCTGGGCTTCCTGGCGATGGCTGCGGTGACCGCCGTTGGCGGTGCGCTGATCTCGTTCCAGGACGTTTCCGCGCTGATGCGCAACCAGCGTGAAGTGCGTTACCTCGCCACCCCGGCCAACGTGCTGCTGGGTCTTCCACGTGCACTGCGTGGCGACAACCCGGTGCAGCGCGCGCCGAAGCTGCCGATCGGCACCGACGCCAAGGCCACCCCACGCGCTCCGGCGAGCAAACCGCGGCTGCTGGTAATCGTGATGGGCGAGACCGTGCGTGCGCAGAACTGGGGCCTCAACGGTCGCCGCAACACCACGCCGGAACTGGCCCAGGCACCGGTGATCAACTTCCCCGACATGCACTCCTGCGGCACCAGCACCGAAGTTTCGCTGCCCTGCCTGTTCTCGCCATGGGGACGCCACGACTACGACGAGAAGAAGATCCGCGCGCACCAGTCGCTGCTGCACGTACTGAACCGCGCCGGCATCGCACCGCTGTGGCGTGACAACCAGTCCGGCTGCAAGGGCGTGTGCGAAGGGCTGGACTTCCAGTCGCTGTCCGATGCGACCACCCCGGGCCTGTGCGCCGACGGCCGCTGCATGGACGAGATCCTGCTGCAGGACCTCGCCACCCAGGTGCGTGCCAAACCCGGCGACCGCGTGGTCGTGCTGCACCAGCTGGGCAACCATGGCCCGGCGTATTTCGAGCGCTATCCGGCCGCCTTCGCCCGCTTCAAGCCAACCTGCGACACCCGTGACATCGGCCGGTGCTCACGCGAAGAGATCACCAACAGCTATGACAATGCCGTGCTGTACACCGATCATTTCCTGAGCAAGACCATCGGCACGCTGCAGGGCATGCAGGACTACGACACGGCGATGATCTACCTGTCCGACCATGGCGAATCGCTGGGTGAGAAGGGCCTGTACCTGCACGGCGTGCCCTATGCGATCGCCCCGGCCGAGCAGACCCGCGTACCGATGACGATGTGGTTCTCGCCGGGCTTCGCCAGCAGTCGCGGGCTGGACCTGCAGTGCGTGCGAAAGCGTTCGGCAGCGTATACCGACCACGACAACCTGTTCCCGTCGGTGCTGGGCCTGATGCAGGTGAAGACGGCGCTGTACGAGCGCGATCGCGACGTGTTCGCCGGCTGCGAGAGTTGAGGGGTGTTCGGCAGGGCTTGCAGCCCTGCACCTGCAGAGGCAACGGCAGCAGCAACAGCGTGCAATCCGTGGGTAGGCGGGGTGGGTCCGGTGGCGGGGGACGCCGTAAATACGTCCTTGTAGGCTCGGTCGCCGCATCCATGCGGCTCACGCCCCCGCCACCGGACCCAGCCCGCCTTCGACAGTTTTCCGCAATCTGTTGGACATGCCGATGGGGTCGGATACC
>NZ_JASGBV010000050.1:0-21878 GCF_030053245.1 Stenotrophomonas sp. RS-48 | reverse complement strand
CCGTGTCGCTGTCGGCCTCACCCGGCTTGTGCGGGTCATCGATGATGATGGCGCCACCGAAGCCAGGCCGGGCCTTGCCCGCGCCAAAGCCGGTGACAGTGCCCTCGGCACCGGTGGCGTACACCACCCCGCCCTTGGTCGTCCGCCAGTCTCCCTTGGCGCTGCTGTCCTTGCGCAACTCGACCTCGGGAAAGATTTCCCCGTAGACCTCGTGCTGCACCAGTTCGCGGGTGTTGGCGCTGTTGTTCAGTGCCAGCGGCGCGGCGTAGCTGATGTGGATGAACTCGGAGTCCGGCACCTTGCCCAAGCACCAGGACATCCAGTTGACGACGGCGAGCTCGGTTTTGGAGTACCGCGGCGGCAGGTTAATCACCAAGCGCTTGCACTCGCCCCGAAAGACTCGGTCCAAGGCTGCGCACAATGGCGCATGGTGCTTGGCCCGCATCCACTGGAAGCCCTTCTTTCGAAGGAACGTGTAGCGGCTGTAGAAATAGAAGTCCTCGCGCGCCAGCTCGGCCGCAACCAGCTTCTGCTGAGCCGTCAGCTCGGGCACTTCACACCTCCTGCAGCAGCTTCTTCGCCTCCTCTCGGAACTGGCCGGGGGTCATGTCGGCGCTCTGGATCGGCCCGCCGTTGGGGCCGCTGTGTTCAATCTGCTGGCGGTTCGTGTACGCGCCACCAGTCTCCTTTGCCGCCTGCTCGATGAGCTGCGCGGCGAGGCCCAGATTCTTCATCCTCTCGGCCTGGTTCACCATGCGGTTGAGGGCCCGGAGCCTCACTGCCCGGTTGGCGATAGGGATGTTCGCCGTCTCGGCTTTGAAACGCTCTCGGGAGCTGTTGAACAGGTCCACCCACCGCTGCGCCAGCTTCCGACCGGCGTGCTTGGTCGGGTCGTGGGACTCCACCGTCTGGCGGCTGACCGTCACCCCGAACTCGTTCTTGACCGCTTCCACCACCGTGCTGGGCGTGTCGAAGCACGCCAGCTGCTGGACGATGAAGGTCTTTACATGGGAATCAAGGGCGGGCATCTCTGTTCAGCCTTGTCGTGCCCGGTCGTGTCTATGCCGCCTTCAGGAGGCAGGTCCCACAGGACCGAGCGATGTTGATCTTGGCCACCTCGGGCAGCCTGCTTGCTGCGTCCACCATCCGCTGGACCTCCTCACTGGCTCCGTACCTGCGCACCACGCCGACGAACTCGCCCACATCGTGCCCTCGCATGGCCAGACAGGCGGTGCCGTCCCTGTGGAACTTCGGGGCACCGTACTGATCCGTCTCCTGGCTCAGGTGGTAGAGCTCATGCTCGACCAGCGCGCAGAAGTCGGTATCGCTGCACTCGGCGCAGTAGTCGGCGGCCAGGGTGATGACTGCATCCGGCACCCGGCCGAACCAGTCGACCATCTGGCGCTCCATACGGGCCTTCTGCCACCCACCGGCCCGGAAGGCGACCAGCTCGGCCTGCCCCACCACGGTCCTGCCCTGCTTGGTGAACGAGGAGGACGCCCAGAGGACTGCAACGTCCGCGCCTTGGAGGTGCTGGTGATCCGGGTTGTGGATGTTCCCCCCTTCGTCCAGGACCTCCCCCTCTATCCATGCCCACACCTCGGGCGCAGGCCTGAACTGCTGGGTCAGGTCCTCAAGGGCTATGTCCAGCATGCCTGAGGGCGGCATTGGGCGACTCATCAGCTACCATCCTGATTAAACAAGGAGCGAACTCATGCAATACGCACCAGCCGAGCAGCAGGCTATTGTTCTGGCGATCAGCAACGGCAATGACGTCACGGTCGAACAGCTGCGCTGGGCAATCGAGCAGGGCTATGTCGCTCTGGTCAACGGTGACGAGGTCGAGATCACCAATGAAGGGTGGAAGCTGATGGGCGTGTAACGCCTTCTGCCACACTGCGCCCGAGTGCCAGCCCTGCTTCAGGGCACCGGCTTTCCCTGAACCTGGTCGATGGCGTCGAACTGGGCTTCGTACTGGTCCAGGCATCGCTTCCGGCCGTTGCTCACGTCAAACACCGCCGATTGCGGTGCGTCCTTCACCCACTTGCAGCGCTTGCGCAGCTGGGGGTCGATTGGGACGTAGGTGGCCACCTGCACCTTGATGACCGCTGCCGGCGGCGGGTTGGGCTTGGTAGGCGCCGCCTGGCACGCAGCCAGCAGCGCCGCGGTAGCAACCACGATGACGCGCATGTCAGTACCCCTTCAACGTCGGGCAGGCGGAATCGAGCAGCTCCAGGGCTGCCTTGCATGTGTCGGGCCGCTGTTCATAGCGGCTGCGCCATGTGGAAGCCTCCTTCTCGGACGCTTCGACCTTGCCGGCCAAGGCCCGCAGCGCCTCAGCGCTCTCGTCCCGCAGGGCTTGTAGCTTCTCGGCTTCTGCCCTCAGTGCGGCGGCGACCTCGGCCAAGCGCTGATCGCGGGTATCCACGTCGGCCTGCAGTCGGGCGGCATCTGCCTTCCAGTCAGCCCGGACCTTGATCACCTGGGCGCTCAAGTCGCGGATCCGTTGCTCCTTCTCGTAGGCGGTCAGGCCCGAGACCATGCAACCGAACGCCAGGACAGCGCACACCAGCTTGATCTTGCTCCCTGGACGCCGTAGCCACTGGAGCCCATCGGCCGCGGCACCGATCACCAGGTTCCAGACCGCCAACAGGAATCGAATCAGGACGCTCATGGCTTATCGCCTCCGATGGCGCCGGTGGCCTTCTCCACCATGCGCACGTAGCCGGGCAACAGCCGGCGGATGAGAACACCTGACAGGCCGGCCAGGGGCAGCTGCGGTGCTCCGGCAAGGGTCGGCCAGATCGAGGCCGCCACAGCGATTACCCAGGCAGCCACAATGGCGTAGGCCACGACAGCGACCGCGAGGGCTGCCCAGCGAGCAGCGGTCTGTAGCAGGCGGTGACCGCGCCGGCGGCTGGCGTCAGCTGCCACCCTCTCGGCGTCCTTCTCAGGCAGCAGCAGGACCCCGATCAACGCTCCGGCCATAGCGACCAACAGCACCGATTGCGGGACGCCCAAGATGATCCGTTCGGCCTCGCGGAGAGCGTCGGCGGTAGCAGGCGCCACCACCGCAGCGGTGAACATGCCCACGATGGTCTTGAGGGCGCTCACTGGCTCGGTCATCGGGACACCATCTTCGCGTAGAGCGCCTTAGCCAGCTTGAGCTTGGCCTTCCGGTCTTCCAGACCGTTCGGCAGCCCCTTGCTGTCGGGATTACCCAGGTTTACAGCGCGGCTCACTGCCAGCACGTCGTCCCGGTCTGCGACCGAGTTGATCCCATCCCGCTGCCAGAAGTAGCCAGCGGCGAGCGCAGCGTCCGGAAGGTTGGCCAGCAGGTCCGGATTGCGGACCGCGCGATCATCGCCGTAGATGGCCTGGCTGTAACGGGTGTAGTTGTCACGGCCAGTCAGCTGGATGGCCCCCCGCCCTCGGAAGCGAAACCCATCGCCGGGCTGTGTGTTTCCCAGATCCTTGCGGCCCTCGTAGCGCGACTGGGCCGGGGTGGGCCCCCACAGCTCCTTGAGCCACCGCCCGGTTCCACTCTCGTGCGCCACCTGGGCGAGGAAATGGCAGACCCGCAGCTCGGTGTTGATGCCGAAACGGATGCACGCCCGTTCCAGTGCAAGCGCCAGCGCGGGTGAGAAGCCCATGCCGGCGGCGACGGTCTCGATGCTCACCATGGGGTCTCCTGCATAGGTGCCCGCCCCGCTGCCGGCTGGGCGCGAGGGTTGATCCGGTCGGGGGTTGCGGGCGTAAATGGAGCGGGCCATGGGAATCGAACCCATGTGGGCAGCTTGGAAGGCTGCAGCCTGACCACTCGGCCAGACCCGCATAACAAAAAGCCCCGCACGCTGGCAGGGCTGAGGCAGTGAGGTTGGCCGGTGGCCAAACCTCGCGATGGTGAGGATTCTGCACGCCAAAATGTAAAGTCTGCAACCTTACATCCGCGAGACCTATGCAGCTTGCGCCTGTGCCCGCCATTCGCGATCACTCAACGCGCGAGAGAACTGCCTTGCCGCATGTTCGGCCTCTCGATTGAGCTCTGAAAGAAGCCACTCGAACACCTGCTTCCAGCGTTTGGGATAGTCGACAGGATGGCAACCCATAGCCATCGCTCGCCGGCGATCCGGCAAGGGCTCGATCCCGGTGCACCTGCACTCAGGGCAGCCCTTGTCGTTCACCAGTCCCGTGCCCTTGCAGTTGGGGCAGCGGTTGCCGCTGGCCAGCTCCGCCACCACTGCGTCGACCATGCGTGAGAGGTGCTGGTAGGTGTTCCTCGGCCAGGCGTTGGCGCGTGCGCTCGCCACCGCAGCCTCCCGTTCCCGCAGGATCCGCCGCTGAGCGTCGGACAGACTGCGCCGGCTCAGGCTGACCATTTCCTTGGAGAAGCTCAGATCCTCTTCGGCCTCGGCCAGCGCACGCGCACGCCGGGTGAACTCTGGGCGCACGATTGCAAGCACCGCCTCGGCCAACTTAGCCCGATGCCGCATTGCCCCATCTGGCAGGTAGACGGCCTCCATCACCTCACGGCCAAGCCCGGGAGGAACCATTCCCAGCGCGGCGGCGATGTCGGATGTCTGCAACGAGGGCGTGCCACCGCCCTGCCCGACATCAAACCTGCAGGTTTGGGGATTGAGCCGTGCCAGCAGTTCGCGTCGGTCAGCCATCTTTTCTCTCCTGTTGCATATGGTCCCGGCTTGGCCGGTCAATGGTGTAGCGCATGTGTCGGCGGTTGCCGGCTACCTGGACAAGCCCGGCGTCGGCCATGTTGCAAAGCGCCTTGATGGCCTTCCTTCTGTTGATTCCGCACGCCTGCATGCCATCGGCGATCTCGGAAGCGAGGTGCCAGCCGGGGTGCTCACCCATCCAGAATCGGACAGCGGCGGCGAGGCTCATGGTTCGACCCTGCTGATCTCGATCACGCAACCAGGTGCATCGAGCGCGTCCACCCCCTCGCCCGGGTAGCGCTTCGCCGCGGTGCACTCCACCACTCGCGCGTCGTCGCGCCAGATGCCTGCGTCGGTCAGAGCGTCTTCAGTCGATCGCACGAGCTTTGACAAGTCGGGCAACTTGCTGGGGAAGACCCTTCGGCGCTTCGGGGCCCTCAGCGGCTTGGGCAACGTAAAGGTCATCCGGACCTGCAGGGGCTCGTCCAGCACGGCAAGACCCAGTGCCTCGCGCAGCTGTTCGGCCGCCAGCTTCACGTCCTGCCGCCAGGGACGAACCTTCTTCGACGCCTCCACCAGTTTGGCGTGGATGAGCCCATCCCTGCCCTTGTAGGTGCCCTTGAAGGCCTTGCTCCCCTGAGGTGCCGGGGATCCATAGACCACGATCCGGATGGTCATACGGCCACCATGACCAGTCCGTCCTGCCACATGGCGAGAACGGTTCGTTCATGGCCGGCCTGCCAGATGAGTGCCTTCTCCTCCTCCGTGTAGCGCCGCCCCTGGTCCAACTCCTGATGGCAGGCCCGGCAGCCACTGGCGAAGAAGCAGTCGTGGGCCTTCAGTGCTCCGCCCTTTCCGTGGCGGCTCTGGTTGCTGTGGCAGGGCTCTCCGTATCCGCCCACGCAAACGCCAGGGATGAGGAGCGTGCACTGGATGCGGTACGCCAGGTCCAGCAGGGATCGATCCCGATAATTACCGTGCATGGGATGCTCCTGCCCGCTTCGATAATATGATGGTCGCGCCACAAACCTGCCCGTCGGAAAGCAGCTCATGCAAAAGACATTCAATGGGATTCAACAGGCGGCATGCATCGCGCTCGGCGTCGCCATAGGCATCATGGCGATTGCACCTTGGCCGAACGCCTTGTCTATCGAGTCGACGCTGACTATAACTGCCGCAATCATCGCTGCACTTGGCACCTGGGCGGTTGGCATCGGTGCTATGCATTACGCGAACGAAGCACACAAGCTCCGCTTGCGCGAGATCGAGTCGGCCAAGACGAGTGGATTCGTCAGCGCGCGCGCCGTTCTGATCGATTGTCAGATGACCATCGGCATCTACGAGAGAATGTTGGCGGAGGCAAAGGGCAGGGATATCACTACACGGGGGCTGCACACATGTCTGCGCGCCATCATGAGCATGCTGCCTAGGACGCCGGTAAGCTCCATGCTGGTCTTTGAGGACGTAGAGCGCATGCTTGCGCATCCAATAGACATCACCTCTGCGATGATCCGAATCAGCGCGGATCAATTCATTGAAGAATATCCCCCCCACACCGATTCTCAGGAATCTGCACTTCAAGAGCACTTTCAGCACGTAATTTCGCAGACTAGAACGTTGGCCAAGTTGGCCCACGATCTTGCTGAGAAGCTCGACTCCCGGTTTGTAAAGCGGGAACATTAGCGCCACGGACATCGACTTCACGCAGCCTCCGCAAAATCGCGAGGATTGAAGCCCAGCCCCAGCAGCACGGTGTCGGACCAGCGAACCGGTTTGGCGCGTAGGCCCTGCTCTTCCGGGTGATCACCGATCTGCACCAGCACAGTGATCGCGTCGCAGGCCATCGACTTGGTGAGCTTCAGGCTTGAGCCGCCGAGCATGATCATTCCGGGGGCGCCCTGCCCCCGGTCGATCGCCGGCATCAGGCGCCAACCCAGCATCGTGCCCGCGACCATGTGGCGCCAGTCGTCCTTAGTCAGGCGCTGGCCGTGCCAGGACAGGCCCTCGGCCAAGTCGCCGCAGATGGCGTTGAGCATGCGCTGCTGCTTGGGGGTCATCATCCCCTCACCGCGCTGCTTCCAGTCTTCGGGACGGATGGTGGTCATGCCGCCTCCCTCTTGGTCAATGGTCCTGCGTAGTGCGTGATCGGCACCTGCCGCATTCCAAGGCGCCACGCGGTCTGGCCGCGCGTGGCGTAGATGACCAGAGGTTTCTCTCCGTAGCCGTAGCAGACGTACCAGCCGGCCTCAGCGACCGGCTCGGCTGCATCGCGCAGCTGCAGGAGCAGGCGCGGGAGCTCACGCGGCATGGCGCACACCCTCCCGGTCGCGAGTGGTCTCTTCCTCGGCTGCAGGCTGCGGATCAGCGGCCATGCCGATACCGAGCTCACGGGCGATGTCATCCATGTGCCGTGCCACCTGCTCGCGCGTTGCCGGTGCGGACCGAGCCACCTCGTGCGCGATGTGGGCCTCGGGCGCCGGCGGCAGTTCCGCGCCGCGCATCACGGCCTCCTTGGCCCGGTTGTAGGCCGCCAGCAGCAGCTTGTCGGCTTTGTCGGCACTGGCCAGCCGGTAGCGATGGCCATCCAGGTACTGCCACACCAGCCGGGTGAATCCGTCCTGCTTGCCCGTGTCGGCACGGACGGCGTCGAACGGTGGGATGCCAAGGCACATCATCCGGAACTGCGGCAGCGTCGGTGGCCACGGCTCTGCACTGGCGATGCAGGCGGCCAGGCCGTCGGCCAGCTGACGGCCGCTCAAGCCGGCCAAGCCCTTCGCCCACGTCACCGCGGCGCCGACGTTCGGGTTCTCGCCGTATGCGCTGGACCACTTGAACCCGTAGATTTCAGCCATCCGCACCCAGAGCGTCCGCATAGCCGTGGCCGGTGCCTGCGAAGGTGGCGGCGTCTGCGGCGTCGGCGAGTTCGCCTTCGAGGGCAAACTGCGCGGTGCGTTCGGCAGGTGAGAGGCGACGTGTTCCATGGTTCGATCCGTTGCTCGAGTTGACGGGCTTGGCGCCCTCGGCGTGTCGGCCTCGCGCGGCGGCGATGGCCCATTTGAAGAGCTTCTCGGGAGGTGGATCACGCGCCATTCCCTCCACAACCAGGTCGACCAGCATCTGGATCGGCACCCCTTCGACCTCAACCGCAGCGATCAGATCCGGATGGCTGGAGCTGGCGGTATGGCAACCGGCACGTCGCATCTGCACGCTGGCCCAACCCGCAGCGGTGAACCCCTCAGGAATCTCTGAGGCTTGCAGTGATGTATCTGGAGTAGATATCCCTGTCCCTGTCCCTGTCCCTGTCTTAGCCGTGACACGTCCGTGACCTGTCACCGTGACAGGTCGTGTGACATTGTTTGTGACTGGCGGAACTCCGGAATCGACCGAGTCTTGACTGCCCTCCTCGCCCCCAGCCTTGCTCCCATTCCCTCGAGCATCGACCAGCGAAACCTGCAGTTCGTGGCGCTCGAGCAGCTTCCGCAGGTCTCCGGTCTTGATGTTCCAGGGAGGAGTTACACCCACACCGCGCAAGGCGTCGAACGCCAAGCCGCGCCACTCGCGCTCGCGCTTCTTCCGTTCGGCTTCATTGCTCTTGCCGGCGCGGTACTCCTGCCGCTCGGCCCAAGCCTCTAGGGCCTTCTCAGCGACGACCGGGTGATACCAGCGGCCATCGCTGCACAGCACGAACCCACGCATCGCGCCTGACTTCACGGCCAGCCAGCCGCGAACATCCCGCCCGAAGCCGGCATACGCGGCCAGCGATTGGTCGTTGTCCGGAAGGCTGGCTGCCGGCAACTGATTCCATGCGGCGCACCAGAGCAGCACGGCCGCCCTGAACTCGTCGCCGGTCGCCATGATCGCCAGCTCGCTATCGCGCAGTCTCGACACGTCTAGCGGCATGAATGGCATGCCGCGCAGGTCCACGTCGGGGGAGACCAAAGGATCCATGTCAGGCTGCCAGCGGCGTCTCGTTGTCGTTCAACACCGGCAGCCAGGTCTGGCAACGCATGTCACTGATACGGCATTTGCGCGGCGCACCGTGGACAACGACGCCGTCCGCTTCAAGCTCGGGCAGCCGGCGGGCGACCATGTGGCGATCAAGGCCGGTAGCGTCGGCCAGTTCACGACTGGTCATCCCGGGATGCTGTCGGACCGCCGCGGCGACGCGCTGCTGCTGGGCCTTGCGTGCGCCAGAATCCACGATGTGGCGCGCGGCCTCATGGCTGGTATCGGGATCGGTGTTGCGTGCGGGAAGATTCATGGTTGAGCCTCGCTGTGGTGCCTTCATCGTGATGGCAGAGATGTGCGGCGATGCGCTCTAACTGCCGCGATCTGATAGGCAGTTACGCGCTCGGAGTGTTCGCGTTCCTCAAAGCACCTGCCCCTGGCCCTTGGCCTCGCGCAGGCGGGACATCAGTACGATCAGGGCCGACTGCACTGCCGCCGCAGCCGTCTGGAGGCCAGAGAACTCGTTCTCGGTGATCAGCTTGTCCTTCAAGCATTCGTGCAGCAGCTCAGCGAACTGCCCCTTGACCGCAGCAGTCTCGAGAATGGTGCTGGTCAAGCAGCCGACCTCGTCCGGAAGCTCCAGGCGGTGGACGCCGTAGCCGTGCTCGGCCGCCAGCGCGAACAACATCCGGTGGTCACCGGTCAGCCCCATGATCTCGCTGGCTTCTTCCCAGCCCAGCTTGTGCGTGGTGTTGTTCGGGTTGACCTTGTTACGAAGGACCGCCCCCGACATGGGCTTCTCTTCGCCCTTGTCGTTGGTAGTGATCAAACGCGTTGCCAGCGCTTCGGCGCCGCCGGGTGAGTCCTTTACAGTCTTGTGCGCAGCGTCGGTGATGTTCATTGGACCGTTTCGTGAACGTGGATCGGGCTGGTGGGCCGGCGCAGCATCTGCGCCATGGAGATGAACTACTCAGAAAGCAGCGCCAGGGATGGCGTGGTGACGCTGGTCCGCTTGTGCGGGAAAGCCTTCGCGCTCCGTCGAATCAATGGCGAGCTCAAGGTCCGCCCCCTACCCCTGCCCGACCTGGGCCCCGTCCCCGAAGAAGGAGGCAAGGTCATGTGGCTTTGGGGCGGAGTCGGGCCATGAGCAATTCACGCCGCACGGACCATCTCTTCGCCGGCCTTCTCGGCCTCAGCGCGGGCCAGAAGGACCTTTCGCCGCAGCCAGGGGTGCGCCAGGAGCACATCGGCAGGTATGCCGCGCGCCTTCCAGTTCTGGACGCGCTGACGGTTGTCGATGCCAAGCCTGCGGGCCAGCTTGACTGGCCCTCCCAAGCTGTCGATCACGCGGGAGTCGGGGTGCGGGGTGTCCATGGCGGACAGTACACACCATGAAATGCCAATTAGTCAACCCCGCGTGTACCGCGATTCGTGGGGGTGCGGATAATCGCCCCATGGCCGAACTCCGTGACTCCTCCAGCCGCCTATTTGCGGCCGCCGCCAAACTCGACCCGCCGATCACCGCGTCCACGGATCTGGCGGCAGCGCTGTCTGTGTCAAAGCAACGGGTCACCAACTGGAAGTCGCGAGGCGTGTCCAAGGAGGGTGCGATCGAGGCGCAGCGCGTGCTGGGAATCAATGTGGACTGGATCCTTCATGGCCAGCTGCCAATGTTCGTCTCGAGCGCAGAGTCCCCTGCTGTTCAGTCTCAATCTGCAAGACAACAGCGCCAGATACTGCGCGACGCGACGAAGCTGGTGCGGCTCGTGCTGGACGGGAACATCCCGCTCACCGATCAGCAAAAGGAAGAGTTGTCAGATCGGGCCGTGGCAATGGTCGCGGAGCGATGGGCCAATGGCTTTCCCACTGAACTGGATGCCTACAAGGCTGCATTGGAGCTGGTCGCGCACGTTCAATCTAGATGAGGAGGGGGTCAATGGGTATCAGCGATGTGGAGCTGCAGGAGATGGCCAGGATGATTTCTTCGTCCATGGGCCTGAAGCCGAGGGCGAAGGAGGGACTTCTTCGAGTCGTGGGCGCCCAAGGGGACGAACACAGGATGTCAGCGCTGCAGCGCGACGTTCTTTATCGCCGCATCCGTGACCTCGGGAACCTCTTCTGGTTGAACTGGCTGATACGGCAGGAGACCATGCATGTGCACGGCGTGATGGAGACTCTTAGCGATTCCGAGCTGTTGGGCTTGCTATCGAAGATGCAAAGGGCCCAGGAGTGCCGAGAGGAAGGTGTGGCCTTCACCGAGATTCCAGGGCTCGTGCGGCCCGGTGCGGAAGGCTTTCAGTAACGGCGCCAATGGCCGACGCCGCTGTTTCGGCCGATAGACTTCATTGATGGGGGGTAATTTGAACGCGATAGCAACAGGGAATGTGCAGGCTAACCCTGCCGGCAAAGCAGCGTGGATCGTGCTCGTGATCGCGTGGATCTGCTTCCTGGTCCCGATCCCAGGCCTTGGCCTTTTTCTGGGATGGCCGCTCAACCTGGTGGCATTCATCCTGGCGATCGTCGCGATGGCCAAGGGTGGCGCGATGAAGGGCGTGTTCCAGCTGATCTGTTCGCTGGTGGTGTCGCCAATCGTGTACTTCGTAGGGTTCGTGCTCTTCGCGGGTGCGGTTGGCGCTGCTGGCCAGGCAGCGGACGCAAGACAGAAAGCCGCAGCATCTACGTCCGGGACATCGCCGGTCAGCGAGTCATCTTCGGCAGAGATCAAGGCCGGCCCAATCGCAATCACAGCCGGAGAGCTCTACAGAGCCTATACCGCCAATGAAATCGCCGCGGACGCGCAGTTCAAGGGCAAGGCTCTCCTGATCAGCGGCAAGGTGGAGTCGATCCAGTCCGACTTCTCCGACTCTCCGGTCGTCCAACTTGCTGCGGGCGACTTTGAGTGGGTGCAACTGCACGGGATATCGAAGGAGGCAGCCGGCGCGCTTGCGAAGGGGCAGTCGGTGACCGTGAGCTGCACAGGGCAAGGCGAAGTCATCGGGTTCCCCAGCGCTGGAGACTGCACCATTCAGTAGCCTGAAATCTCGGTAACTGCGTAACGGCCCCGCTCCTGCGGGGCTTTTTTTTTGCCCCTCCCAGATACATAAACGCCAGCTTAACCAGTACACGTACCGATATCGACCAGTACACATCGCGGTTGCGTTACAGGGAAACGTGGTGTTTACTACTCCTGCGCCCCACTTCTGGGGCAAGGAGACCCCGAGATGCGCATCAAGCGTCGCCCCCTGTGGATCTGGATCGGTGCCGTGTACGCCGGGACCGTGTTCGCCGCGGCGGCCGGCTTGGCCTTCGGCCACCGCCTGTTCGGCCTGGAGTGCTGACCATGGCCGCCGTCACGGAACTGCACCCCGAAGCCGAGGTCCGCCGCCAGCGCCGGAACGTGCCGGTGCTGATCGGAAACCTGAAGAACTCTGGCCTGGGCATGCCCGGCGTGGAGACCGCCTATCGCGCAGCGCTGTTTGCTGGCGCCACCGAAGAGATGGCCTGGGAGGCGGCACGCCGCCACGCCCTGACCATGATCGGGTTCCCGGACGAGCTGTCCGACACCGGCATGGACCTGAGCAAGGTCGAGTCCATGCGGAAGCGCCGTCAGGCCCTCATCGACACCTACCGTGCCCTGCCCAACCCGTTCGCACTGTCGATCGACGCGGAGCGTGCGGCATGAGCGCCCCTGTCGATGTGCTGGCTGTCCTTCGCTACAACGCGAGGGAAGCGACGAAGAAGTGGGGGCCGGATAACCAGGACGCCGCCACTCTGTCAGCAATCTCCGAGCTGCTCGTAGCGGTGGAGCCGGCCATCTCCGAAGAAGGAATGGACCAGCCGGAGCTGGACCGTTTGCGCGCAGCCGTCGCCCGCGTCCAAGGCGGTGCCGCATGAGCGCCGTCGCCCTCTTCCCCATCCAGACCGACAGCCAGAAGTACCAGCTGGAGACCGTCCGGATGGCCGCACGTCGCGCTGGCCTGAACGTCAAGGCGGTCGAGCGCGAGTTCATCGAGGCGGGCTTCTCCCGCCCGAAGCAGAACGAAATCAGCGAGCGCTGCCGTCGGGCGCGCATGGTCATGACCTTTGGAGGTGAAGCGTGAAGCGGGAAACCATCCAGCTGCATCTCGAAGTCTTGAAGGATCTGGCGATCTACCTGGGCATGGCTGCCTGCATGACCGGGCTTGGAGCCATCGGCGTCCTGCTGGTGCAGGACCTGGCAAAGGCGGTGGCCCCGTGATCCGGCATCCGATTGCACTGCTGGTCCCCGCCGCCCTCAACGCGATGCTGGTCGGATTCTGCATAGCGCTGGCAACGGCCGCGTACCCGCGCGGCGCCGACTCCTTCGTGGTGCTGGGGCTCGCATGTGCGGGGTTCTTTGCCCTCCGTGCCGTGGTTGAGGCCCGACAAGCATGGCACCCATTCGTCACCGGTCTCGCTCAGCGCCGCGCCATTCGCCGCGCGGCTCCGCTCACCCGCATCAACTTCCCCAAGGACGACATTCGATGAACGCCGTTGCTCAGCAAACCGCTCTTTCCACCCAGCCCCGCCAGCAGTTCGACCTCAGCCCGCAGACCTTTGACCAGGCGTTGCAGTTCTGCGACTACCTCGCTGACAGCGACTTCGTCCCGAAGGATTTCAAGGGCAAGCCCGGCAACTGCCTGATCGCCATCCAGTGGGGTGCCGAGCTCGGCCTGAAGCCGCTGCAGGCGCTGCAGAACCTCGCCATCATCAACGGTCGCCCTGCCCTCTGGGGTGACGCGGTCATTGCGCTGGTGCGCAGCTCACCGCTGTGTGAGTACATCACAGAGGCCGACGACGGCAGCACGGCCGTGTGCCGGGTCAAGCGCCGCGGTGAATCCGAGGAGGTACGCACCTTCAGCATGGAGGACGCCAAGGTGGCAGGCCTGCTGGGTAAGACCGGACCCTGGACCCAGTACCCGAAGCGCATGCGCCAGATGCGCGCCCGCGCCTTCGCCCTGCGAGACGTCTTCCCGGACGTCCTGCGCGGCATGCCGATCGCCGAAGAAGTCATGGACATCCCGCAGGCCGGTTCTGCCAGCGGGGAGCAGCAGCGCGTCGCCGTTGAGGGGCAGGCCGACAAGCAGCTGCCGCTGTACTCCGAAGCCGACTTCGCGGCCAACCTGCCGAAGTGGCTGGACATCATCGCCAGCGGCAAGAAGTCCGCCGAGGACCTGATCGCCACGCTGCAGACGCGTGCGCGCTTCACCGCAGACCAGCTGAAGAAGATCCGCAACCCGCCCAAGGACGACACGGATGGCGAAGGCAAACCGCAGAGCGACGTCGCTACCGACGCCGACGCCCGGACCCAGACTGCGGTGGAGGGCTGAGCATGCGCACCGTGAACCTGATCCAGGGCACCCCGGAGTGGCATGCCCACCGCGCCAGCCACTTCAACGCCAGCGACGCACCGGCCATGATGGGCTGCAGCCCGTATAAAACCCGCAGCCAGCTGCTGCGCGAGTTCGCCACCGGCACGACCATCGAGCACGACGCCGGCACCCTGCAGCGCTTTGCCGATGGCCACCGCTTCGAAGACCTCGCCCGGCCGCTGGCCGAGCAGATCATCGGCGAGGAGCTGTATCCCTGCGTCGGTGTCGACGGCAAGTTCTCGGCCAGCTTCGACGGTCTGACCCTGCTGGAGGACAAAGCCTTCGAGCACAAATCGCTCAACGACGACCTGCGTCTGGCCATGCCGCTGGACGGCACCGACGCCTGCCTGCCGCTGCACTACCAGGTGCAGATGGAGCATCAGGCCATGGTCAGCGGCGCCGAGCGCGTGCTGTTCATGGCATCGAAGTGGAATGGCGACGAGCTGGTCGAGGAGCGGCACTGCTGGTATACCCCGAACCCGGAACTGCGCGCCAAGATCGTGGCGGGCTGGGCACAGTTCGAGGCGGACGTAGCTGCCTACGAGCCGGTGCCGGCCGCGGAGCCGGTGGCCGCTGGCCGCGCTCCGGATCAGATGCCCGCACTGCGCATTGAGGTGACCGGCATGGTCACCGCGTCGAACCTTGCCGAGTGGAAGGAACAGGCCATTGCCGTGTTCCAGGGCATCAGTACGGAGCTGGTCACCGACCAGGACTTTGCCGATGCAGAGAAGACCGTGAAGTGGTGCGGCGACATTGAGGACCAGCTGAAGGCGGCCAAGCAGCACGCCCTCAGCCAGACCCAGAGCATCGACCTGCTGTTCAAGACCATCGACGCGATCGCTGAGGAGGCCCGCTCCAAGCGCCTGGCGCTGGAGAATCGCGTCAAGACCCGCAAGGATGATCGCCGCACCGAGATCGGCAACGCTGCCCGCCGTGCCGTGCAACAGCACGTGCAGGCAATCAACGAGACGATGGGCGAGTACGGCATCCCGATGCCCGCCACGCTCGTCGCGGATATCGGCGAAGCCATGAAAGGCAAGCGCTCGTTCGCCAGCATGCAGGAAGCGGTGGACGCCGTCGCCGCCAACGCGAAGGTCGATGCGAGCCAGTCAGCCGAGCGGATCCGCACCAACATCCGCGTCCTGGAGATGGAGGTCGGCACCCATGTCGCCCTGTTCCCCGACCGCGTGCAGCTGTGCTCCACGAAGTCGGCGGAGGATCTGCGCAACCTGATCGCCGCCCGCATCGCCCAGCACCAGCTGGCGGAGCAGGCCCGCCTCGACGCAGAGCGCGAGCAGATCCGCAAACAGGAGGAGGAGCGCGCGCAGCAACTGGTAGTTGCGGCCGTGCAGCCAACCGTGCCCCCGGCGCAGGACCCCAAGCCCGAGGCGAAGCCTCAGCCAGCCGTCCAGGCAGTGCCAGCCTCGGTTGCGATGGAGGACCGCGCGCCCTGGGTGGATGAAGGGAAGAGGCTGAAGCTCGGCGACATCGTGGATCTGATCGCGCCACTCAAGATCGATGCAGAAGGCTTGCGTCGGCTTGGCTTCGATCCGGTGGCGACCGAACGCGGGGCCAAGCTCTATGCCGCCGACCAGTTGCCGGCGATCCTCGCCGCCGCGATCCGCGTCCTGCAATCGGCAGCCAACGGCCAGAGCTATCCGCTCGCGGCCTGATCGAACCTACACGGCGGGGCTGCTGCAGCAGCGGGCCGCGCGGGAGACGTAACCCGCCCCAGCGAAAGCTCATGGGTGAACGAGTGGTGCGGATGCAACGCCGCTGACTGCCGGGAAAGACCGGCCCCCATTCCGAAGGAGACCACCATGGCAATCCGCATCGACATGCAGGACGTCGAGTCCTCCCAGATTCACAGCATCGGCCACGATGCAGAGACCAGCACCTTGGCAATCCGATTCACGAGCCGCCGCGGCGAAGGCGCCCCCGGCAGCCTGTACCACTACTCCAACTTCGACGCAGCAGAGTTCGCAGCGTTCCGTGATTCGGAATCTCTGGGCAAGCACTTCGGCAAGTACATCAAGCCGTTCCCGGCGAAGTACCCGTATCGCAAGGTCGAAGAGCCGGCGAAGGCAGCGTAAGGAAGCGGACATGGCACAGGTGACCATAGATATCGATCTGGATGGGTTCGATGACGCAGAGATCCTTAGCGAGTGCAAGGCACGCGGTCTGAGTTCCCTTCCCAACGCGCCCGCCCCCATCGCCAACGCTGACCTGGTGGTGGAGCGTGCCTACCTCGCGTGTCGTTCCTTGCCGTTCCTGCCCCAGGAACTAAAGGACATGTTCTGGCAGATCCACGGTCGGGCGATGACCTGACATCGGAGGCGCGATGAAGCTGCGTACCCAACTCGACATCTTCGACCACGATCCGGCGCGGCTGGCCAAGGCCAACCGAGATGCCGCTGCGCACGCGCTCACTGACGTGCAGTTCCCGCCAGCAATCCGGCAGGAGCGACACGACCACTACATGGCAGAGGCAGTGCGGCTGGAAGCCTTGGCCGCGCTGTGCAGTTCCAACCCGGCCAAGGCCGCATAGCAACCCACTTTCGATTCTGAGGAACCAATGGCAGACGGCTCCCGCTCCTTCAACTTCCCGCCGCCGCAGCTTTCCCGTCTTCGCCCTGGCGAAATCGTCGTGGACCTGTTCGCCGGCGGCGGTGGCGCCAGCGAGGCCATCAAGCAGGCCACTGGTGTCGATCCGCACCTGGCGTACAACCACGACGAGCTAGCCATCGGCATGCACGCCGCCAACCACCCGCTGACCCAGCACCACCGCGAGGATATCTGGCACGCAGACCCGCGCGTGGACGTCGCCGGCCGCCCCATCGGCTGGTTCCATGCCTCACCGGACTGCACTCATTTCAGCCAGGCCAAGGGCGGCCAGCCGCGCAGCAGGAAGACCCGCGCCCTGTCGTGGGTGGTGCTGAAGTGGGTTGGCCAGCTGCTGCGCGCTGATCGCCTGCACGGGACCAACACCGCGCCGCGCATCATCTCCATGGAGAACGTCTGGCAGATCCTGACCTGGGGTCCGCTGGTGGCGAAGCGCTGCAAGGACACCGGCCGCGTCATCAAGATGGACGGGACTGTTGCAGCGCGCGGCGAGCGCGTGCCGGTGGAGAACCAGCAGCTCGTTCCCGACAAGCGGCACAGCGGCCGCACGTGGCGGCAGTTCGTGGCGGCGCTGCGTGCCTTGGGCTATGTGGTCGAGTGGCGCAAGCTGGTTGCCAGCGACTACGGCGCCGGCACGAGCCGCGAGCGCCTGTTCCTGCTCGGCCGCCGCGATGGCGAGCCGATTGTGTGGCCCAAGGCCAGCCATGGCCCGGCGCCGGGCCAGAAGCCGCGCGTGACCGCCGCCGACTGCCTGGACTTCTCCATCCCCTGCCCGTCCATCTTCGGACGTAAACGTGACCTCGCGGACGCCACCATGCGCCGCGTAGCCAAGGGAGTGATGCGGCATGTCCTGCAGGCCGCTGACCCCTTCGTGGTCCCGGTGCCAGCGAGGTGCGCCGACAACAGCGCATCCGCCACCGCGTTCATCACCGAGCATGCCAACGCCAGCACCCAGCGCACCATGGCGGCGGATGAGCCGCTTCGCACCATGTGCGCCGAGGTGAAGGGCGGACACTTCTCGGTGGTGTCGCCCATCCTTGCCGGGGTCGGCGGCCGGGCTGGACAGTCGGAGCCTCGCTCAGGCGGCGAACCGCTCTATACGATGACTGCAAAGGCAGACACCGCGGTCGTGGCGCCTACGCTGGTGCAGACCGGTTACGGCGAGCGGGAGGGTCAATCTCCACGCGCGCTCGATGTGCAGCAGCCGCTGGGCACAGTGGTTGCTGGCGGCGTGAAGCATGCCGTGGCAGCTGCGCACTTGGTCAAGTTCCGGGGCGATAGCGTTGGCACCCCGGCAACTGATCCGGTGCCGACGATAACCTCCGGCGCTGGCAGCGCGCGCCCGGCAGGCGCAGCACATGCGCTCGGACTGGCCGCTGCCTCACTGGTGACTCTCCGCAACAACATGGCCGGCGCTGACCCGCAGGCGCCGCTCGCCACCATCGCAGCACAGGGCGAGCACCACGGGCTGGCCACTGCATTCCTTGAACAGGCCAACGGTGGCTTCTACCAAGGCGACGGTAATGATGCGCGCGACCCGGTCAGCACCATCACCTCCAGCGGCAGCCAGCAGCGACTGGTCACCGCCCACCTAATGACAAACACCAGTGCCCACTGCGGCGCCGGCGGCACGGACCAGGTTCCGACCATCACCAGCGCCGGCAATCAAACGCTGGTCGAATGCACCCTCAGCCCTGAGCAGGAGGCGGGCGCACTGCGGGTTGCCGCCTTCCTGGTCAAGTATTACCGCAGCGGCATCGCGGTGGACCTGCGCGACCCAGTGGACACGCTCACCACAAAGGACCGCCTGGCACTGGTCACCGTGGTCATCAAGGGCACCCCCTACGTGATCGTGGATATCGGCCTGCGCATGCTCAAGCCGCATGAGCTGTTCCGCGCGCAGGGATTCCCGGCCGGCTACATCATCGATCGCACTGCCAACGGGACGCCACTGAAAACCACGGCGCAGGTCCGCATGTGCGGCAACAGCGTCAGCCCACCACCGTTCTACGCATTGATTGCAGCCAACCTGGACACGTTGGCTGTGCCAATGGCGGAGGCTGCGTGATGGACACCACCGAACGACGTCAAGGAACCGCAGGCATGACGAAGGAACGCCCCATCCTGTTCAACGGCGCCATGGTGCGCGCCATCCTGGCCGGGCAGAAGACGCAGACCCGTCGCGCGGTGAAGGTTCCGCCCGCATTCGACTTCATCGGCGGTGCCGGCGACGACCAGCACGACCCGAGAAACTGGGGTGCGGAGGACGAGAACGCTCTGTGGTGGGCGCTGGCGGCTGGCCCGGACACCGACCGCGTTCTGGCCTGCCCATTCGGTAAGCCCGGCGACCGTCTGTGGGTGCGGGAGACGTGGGCACAGCCGACCAGCCTCGACCCCGGGCCGACGGTCTACCGGGCCGACTACCCGGCGTGCGTGCCGGCCGGATTCGAGGACGTGCCGCCGGCCGAAGAAATCCGCTGGCGCCCCAGCATCCACATGCCGCGCGGGGCCTGCCGCCTGGTGCTGGAGATCACCGACGTGCGCGTCGAGCGGTTGCAGGAGATCAGCGAGGCCGACGCCATAGCGGAAGGCGCTGACGTGCATGTCCTGCCCGACATCCGACTGCCGCGCACCCACCCCCGTGCCGGGCGCCCCATGGTCTACGCGGACTGTCGCGAGATCTTCGCCGACCTGTGGGACAGCACCGGCGGCGACTGGAACAGCAATCCGTGGGTATGGGCCATCACCTTCAAGAGGATCGAAGCATGAACACCACGATGGCAGACGGCGCAGAGCAGCGCCTCGACGCACAGATCGCCGAAGCGCTCTTCGGCCAGCCGGGCATGAGCAAGATGGACGTAGCCAACCGCGTGCGCGAGCTGCGCGGGGATGGGCCGGCGCTGCTGGTTCCGCGCGAGGCAGGTCAGGCCGAGCGGGCGCGGTTTGAGGCGTGGGCCCATGCTCAGAGCTACCGTGGTGGGAACATCATGGCCGACCGCGATTCAGTCCATCGGGACGTGTACGCCGATCCGGTCGCCCAGCTGACATGGAAGAGCTGGCAGGCCGCCCTCTCCGCCCAGCCCTCCCCGTCCAGCATCTTCGACCTGGAAGGAATGCTCGCTGCATGCGTACCCGGGGGCGACATCGCCGATCCGCAGGTGATCGCTGACAACATCCGGCGCTGGTTTGCCGCCCAGCCCTCCCCGGGTGGTTGGGGGGAAGTAACGGACGAAATGGTCAAAGCTGCGCTCGGGCCGACTGGCTGGTCAACCTACAACGAAGAGTGGTCCGGCCGTGACCGCATGCGCGCCGCACTGCAAGCAGCCCTCGCCGCCCGCCAGCCGGTGGCACTGATCGCACAGAAGGTCGGCGACTACCGTGTCACTGTGGCCGAGGACGCCATCACGGTCAGCCACGGGCGCGACATTGTGTTTGCCTATAGCGCTGGCGACGCGGATCCGATCAACGCCCGCCAGCCGGTGGGGGAGCCGGTGGCGTGGCTTGTCCATTGGTCGGATATGCCGCTGGAATCGCTCGAGGTTACAAGAAGCGCATCTCGCATCTCGGAGGTGAGTGCGTTGACCAACCCTCCGCGCATCGTGCCGCTCTACGCCGCCCCGCCCGCGGAGCCTGTGGACCTGGGCGCGGTGTGTCAACTGGCGAAGAAGTGGATGCGGATCGGTGGCGAAGACGCACGATTCTGTGCGGGCGAACTGCTGACCCTCATCGACGGCAAGGCGGTGGGCAAATGAGCATCGACACCGAGCAGGATCTGCCCCGCTACGTGGTGCTGAAGGCATCTGGCAGTCGGTACGCCTACGTCAACGACACCAAGGAACGTCGCACGGTGACGCGCTGGGACATTCTGAAGCCGAACGGCTGGGACAAGGCCGAGCTGCAGTGCAAGCGGCTCAACGAAGAGCATGAGCGAGGCCAGACCCATGGCTGACCAGCTGCTCACCGCTGCAATGGTCCACCTGCTCGCCCTGGTTGGGTTCCTGCTGGTGCTGGGCGCCCTCTGGATCGCGCTGCAGGGCTACCGCGCCGCGCGCGCCGGGCTGCGCTGGTGCTGGCGGAGGTGCGCTCATGGCTGAGGCAATCGACCACCGCGAGGTCGGCCGGCAGCTGGCCAGCATGTCCGGGGTGGATCTATCCGAGGCTCGACCAGCAACCGTGCGCGCATGGGAGGCCCGTGGCCTGGCCCTGCAGGCGCTGGCGCGCGGCGACATGGCCGAGGCGCAGCGGGTGATGGCGCATGCCACTGGTGGTGCGTCGTGACACACGCGGAACTGGTGCTGGCGGCCGGCCGCTGGCTGCGCGGGAGCGCTGGTTGCTCGGTGGTGCTGGAGGAGCTGTGCGCCGCGACCGGCAACGGCGAGAACCCGGACGCCATCGGCTGGCGCTGTGGGCAAACCATGCTGGTCGAGTGTAAGGCGAGCCGCTCCGACTTCCTCGCCGACCGGAAGAAGCCCTTCCGGGCTGACCCCTCGCTCGGCCTGGGCATGTACCGCTACTTCATGGCGCCGAAGGGCCTGCTGCGAGCCGAGGAGATGCCGGAGCGCTGGGGGTTGCTCGAGGTAGTAGGCCGCCGCGTGTTCCGAACCAAGGGGCACGAACCTGGCCAGGGCTACTGGCGCATGGAGGACCCGTGGTGCTTCACGCCGAGGTTCAGCGAGGGCGAGGTGCAGATGCTGCTGTCGGCGATGGCCCGGATCAAGGTCAGGGTCGGTGCCACCGAGTTCCATTCGATGCTGCACGAACGACTGATGCGGCCCGTTGTCGACCCTCGGCCAGCGCAGGCAGATCTACTGGCTGCATGGGCTGACGAAGCCGCTAAGCAGCCTGGGGCCAAACACCAATGAACACCGCCACCGAGCAGCTGCGCGCTGCGCTGGCCACGAACTGAAGGAGGACACTATGGCTACCGAGCCGCTCGTTTTCATCAAGATGCCCGAGGTCAAACGCCGCACGGGCCTGAGCAAGACCACGATCTATGACCGGATCAGCGCCGGCACGTTCCCGGCGCCTGTGCCCCTGGGCGGCAACGCGGTCGGCTGGATTGAGGCCGAGGTGGATGCCTGGCAGGCCGCCCGCGTCGCCGAGCGGGATGGAATTGAACCCGCCAAGGCTGCATAGAATGGGGGTATTGCTGGGGGTATCGATTTCGAACACCAGCACCAACCGCCTGTACTATCAACAACTTAAATTCACATTGCGGTAGGGCCCACCTCCACCAACGAGCGGTCCT
>NZ_JASGBV010000004.1:0-51993 GCF_030053245.1 Stenotrophomonas sp. RS-48 | reverse complement strand
TTCATCGAACACGTGTACGACAAGAGCACGCTGGACGATCTGAGCAACCAGGCCGAGAACTTCGTCGTTGCTGGAGACGCGGTTGATGCAGTACGCACAGTCGTAGACGCAGAAGTTGGTGAGCAGGATCTTCAACAGGGACACGCAGCGGCCGTCCGGCGTGTAGCTGTGGCAGATGCCCATGCCCTCGGTGCTGCCGATGCCACCGCTGGTCCGGGAGTCGCGCTTGCCGGACCCGCTGGAAGCACAGGAGGCGTCGTATTTGGCGGCGTCGGCAAGAATGGCCAGCTTGCGGAGGGTGTCCATGGCGGCACGCTACGCAGGGGCTGTCTCATTGGGTGAGACAGCCCCTGAACTCTTCAGGATCTGCCGCCGGGCATGGCCCGGCGCTACCGATGCACTGGCACCCCCGCCGGGCATGGCCCGGCGGGGGTGGATCAGAAGCCGTGGGTGATGCTCGGCTGGCCTGCTGAATAGTCGGCGTACGGGTCGTGCTCGCCGCTGCTGCCTTCGGAGAGGCGGAACTTCAGCGCCAGGCCGTCGCGCGAATCGGCAGCGCGCAAGGCTTCCTCCTGCTCGATCACGCCGGACTTGGCGAGCCGGAACAGGCATTGGTCGAAGCTCTCCATGCCTTCTTCCAGCGAGGCTTCCATCGCTGCCTTGATCTCGTGCACCTGGCCGCGTCGCAGCAGGTCGCGGATCATCGGGGTGTTGATCAGCACCTCGGTGGCTGGAAGACGGCGGCCGTCCTTGTTCTTCACCAGGCGCTGGCTGATCACCGCACGCAGGTTCAGCGCCAGGTTCATCAGCACGTTCTTGTGCGCGCTTTCCGGGAAGAAGTTGAGGATCCGCTCGATGGTCTGGTCGGCATTGTTGGAATGCAGCGTGGCCAGGCACAGATGGCCGGTCTCGGCGAAGGCGATGGCCGCTTCCATCGTCTCGGCATCCAGGATCTCGCCGATCAGGATGACGTCCGGTGCCTCGCGCATCGCGTTCTTCAGCGCATTGTGGAAGGCATGGGTGTCCAGCCCCACTTCACGCTGGTTGACGATGGACATCTTGTGCTTGTGCAGGTACTCGATCGGATCCTCGATGGTGAGGATGTGTCCGGTCGTGGTGCTGTTGCGATGGTCGATCATCGACGCCAGCGAGGTCGATTTGCCGGAACCGGTGGACCCCACCACCAGCACCAGCCCGCGCGGGGTCATGATGACGTCCTTCAGCACCTGCGGCAGGTTCAGCTCCTCGATGCTCGGGATCCGGCTGCGGATGGCGCGGATGACCATGCCCACCTCGCCCCGCTGCTTGAACACGTTCACCCGGAAACGGCCGGCATCGGCCAGGGCGATGGCCATGTTGAGCTCCAGCTCGCGCTCGAACTGCGGCACCTGGCCCTCGTCCATCAGCGAATAGGCGATCTTCTTGACCATGCCGGGCGGCAGGCCGGTGTTGCCCAGCGGATAAAGCTTCCCCTCGATCTTGATGTAGACCGGTGCTCCGGTGGTCAGGAACATGTCCGAGGCGTTCTTTTCGGTCATCAGCTTCAGGAAGTAGCCGATATCCATCGCGAATTTTCCCCAACGAAACTGCCGGCGCCCGTTGCAAGCACGGCGCTGGCTTGACGACAATGGCCGTGAACCGACAACCGGTACGGCCTCCCCAATGAAACGACCTAGCTTCGCACGAATGCGCCACGGCCTGTATGTGATGGCGTTTGCATTCGCACTGTCTGCCCCCGTCTGGGCGCAGGACGGTGCGCTGGAACTGGCCCAGGCCCGGCAGGCGGTGGACAAGGCCACCCAGGCCGATGCCGACCAGTACGCGCCGGACCTGATCGATCTGGCCCGGCAGGGCCTGGAGCAGGCGCAGCGCGCCGCTGGCGATCGCCGCGAACGCAAGAATGCCCCGGCCATGGCCCTGCGCGCGGCGGCCGATGCCGACCTGGCCCGCGCCCGCAGCGAGGAGGCCACTGCCACCGCGCAGCTGCAGCTGCGCCGCAACGAGGTGAACCAGCTGCAGCGCCAGCTCTCGACCGGGGAGGACCGCCGGTGAAACCCGTGAACGCCGCAACCCTAGCCGTACTGCTGGCTCTGCCGACCCTTGCCCTGGCGGCCGACAACCCCGTGGTGGCCCAGCTGAGCCAGCGCCTGATGGCCATCCAGGCCAATCCGGACACCGCCGAACTGGGCGCCTTCGAGCGCATGCAGGCCCAGCAGGCCATTGCCAACCTGGACAAGGCCAAGCGCCGCGACCAGGAGTTGGCGACCTACCTGGCCCAGCGCCGGGTCGAGATCGCCGAGACCGCCGTACGCGCGGCCCTGGCCGCCCGTGAGGTCGATCGGCTCGAGCGGACCCGCAGTGACCTGCTGATCGAGGCGAGCCGCCGCGATGCCGCCCGCGCCCGCCAGGAGGCCGAACAGCTGCGCATGCAGGCGCAGATGCAGGCCGAGGAAGCTGAACGCCTGCGTCAGGCTGCCGAGGCCGAGACGCTGGCACGGCAGGACGCCGAGAACGCCCTGACCAGCGTGGCCGGCAAGCAGCAGCAACGATTGAGCGCGGCCCAGCAGAATGCGGCGAAACTGGCCCGCGAGGAGGCCGAGCTGGTGTCCGGGCAGAAGCTGCCGGGCTCGAAGTTCGACGGACGCGGCGAGGTCTTCACCTTCGCCGGTGATGCTTTCGGAGCGGGCGGCTCCAGTCTGTCCGCCGGGGCGCGCAACCAGGCCAAGGCGTTGGCCGAGTACCTGAACATCGGCAAGAAGGGCCGGCTGCGCATCGAGGCCTACGACAGCGCCAACGGCGTCGGGCAGAAGCGCGCCGAGGCGCTGCGTGATGCACTGGTGGCGGGCGGTGTCGCCAGCAACCGCATCCAGATCAGCGGCAAGAAGGCGGCGTCGACCCGGGCGCGCTCGGCCGAGGTCATCATCGCCCCGTAATTGATTGATATTGTTTGTTTTTCGTTGCGTTGAGCATTCAGCCTGAACCCCGCCCCGGCGGGGTTCGGTCTTTTTGTCGCAGGGGTCTTGTACCCCGCCCGGAGCAGGCGTAGGGTCAATCGTCCGGGACGCAATGCCGCGGACCGGACGATGGGAGGGCCGGGCCGATGCAAGCAGGGCGCGAACCGCAGCAGACCGACGTGCGCAGGCCAGTGCCGCAGGTCGTTGTGCGCACCCATGCAGCCATCGAACGGCGCTCCTCCATGAACAACGCCCCGTGCCTTGCGGCCGGGGCGTTCGCGTATCTGTCGAAGGAGGTCCATCATGTTTGAAGATCAGCCCCAGAGCGAGATCGACGCACGTCGCGCGCGTGATCCGGAGTTCAGGGCACTCCATGACCAGCACCGCAAGTTGAACAAGAAGTGCATGGACGCGGAGTTGGGTGTACTCCCGATCGATGATGTCACCCTGGGTCGCATGAAGCGTGAGAAGCTGCTGGCCAAGCAACGACTTCTGCGAATGTACGAAACACCGCTCCCAACGACGTCCGCCACGCTGTGACGCACCTCGTCACGCCCGGAACGGCGTGATCCGGCCACAGAAGGCCCGGCCAGGCGCTCGCGCCCTGGCGTCGCGGTACCGCCGATGACGGCGGCCGCGCCAAGGCACCACAGGCGGTGGTGCCTTGGCCCGCACGTCCCTGTCTCATCGATGCGGACGGTACCGGTCTCCTCGTCGATCCGGGGCCGTCCGCATCCCTTTTCCGGCAGCGTCGCGCCCATGCCCGGACTGACCTGACTTTCAGCGCCATCCGTCGGATAATCATCTGTCCGGCCCTGTGTGGCGCGAACCGAAAGTCCTGCGAATGCCCATCCATTCTTCCGTCCTCGAACTCATTGGCCAGACCCCGATCGTCAAGGCCCAGCGCCTGGACACCGGTGTCTGCGAGCTCTATCTGAAGCTCGAGAACGCCAACCCGGGTGGATCGATCAAGGATCGCATCGGCCTGTCGATGATCGAGGCAGCGGAGAAGCGCGGGGACCTGAAGCCGGGCGCGACGCTGGTCGAGGGCACCGCGGGCAACACCGGACTGGGCCTGGCCCTGGTCGCCCAGCAGAAGGGCTACAAGTTGATCCTGGTCGTTCCCGACAAGATGAGCCGGGAAAAGATCTTCAATCTGAAGGCGATGGGCGCTGAAGTGCGTCTGACCCGCTCGGACGTGGCCAAGGGCCACCCGGAGTACTACCAGGATCTGGCAAAGACCATTGCCGAGCAGACGCCGGGCGCCTACTTCATCAACCAGTTCGGCAACCCCGACAATCCGGCCGCCCACGAATTCGGCACCGGCCCGGAGATCCTGGAGCAGATGGGCGGCGATCTGGACGCCATCGTGTTCGGCTGCGGCAGCTCGGGCACCATGACCGGCCTGTCGCGCGCCTTCGCCACGCTGTCGCCGAAGACCGAGCTGGTGCTGGCTGACCCGGTCGGGTCGATCCTGGCCGAGTACATCAACGATGGCGTGCTCAATGACAAGTCGGGCAGCTGGCTGGTGGAAGGCATCGGCGAGGATTTCCTGCCCTCGATCTCCGATTTCAGCCGTGTCACCAAGGCCTATGCCATCAGCGACGCCGAGAGCTTCCACACCGCACGCGAACTGCTGGGCAAGGAAGGCATCCTCGGTGGCTCCTCCACGGGTACCCTGCTCGCCGCCGCACTGAAGTACTGCCGCGAGCAGACCACGCCGAAGAAGGTGCTGGTGCTGGTGTGCGACACCGGCAACAAGTACCTGTCGAAGATGTACAACGACTACTGGATGCTGGACAACGGCTTCCTTGAGCGCCCGCAGCACGGCGACCTGCGCGACCTGATCCTGCGCCCGTACGGCCAGCGCGACACCGTCGTGATCGGCCCGAATGATCTGTTGACCACCGCCTACCAGCGGATGAAGCTGTACGACGTCTCGCAGCTGCCGGTGATGGAGGGCGACCAGCTGGTCGGCATCGTCGATGAAAGCGACGTGCTGCTGCATGTCTACGGCGACGAGGCGCGCTTCCGGGATCCGGTGGCCACGGCCATGGTCAGCAAGCTGGACCGGCTGGACGTGAAGTCGCCGATCGAAGCCCTGCTGCCCGTGTTCGACCGTGGCCAGGTGGCGATCGTCATGGACGGCAATGCCTTCCTCGGCCTGATCACCCGGATCGATCTGCTCAACTACCTGCGGCGTCGCGTTCAGTAACGCGAAGATCGCAGACGATCGCAGCTGAATTCACGTTTATTCGCGTCAAAGGTTGTTAAGGCCGCGCTGATAGACTTCCGCTCCTTCGACGGCACCGTCCACCGGTGCCCATCAGGAATCAACATGTCCAACGCTTCTTCCCAGGATCGCGCGCTCGCCCTGGCCACCCTGGCCATCCACGGCGGCCAGTCGCCCGATCCGAGCACCGGTGCGGTGATGCCGCCGATCTACGCCACCTCGACCTATGCGCAGTCCAGCCCGGGCGAGCACCAGGGCTTCGAATACTCGCGTACGCACAATCCGACCCGCTTTGCCTATGAGCGCTGCGTCGCCTCGCTGGAGGGGGGAACCCGCGGTTTCGCCTTTGCTTCCGGCATGGCCGCCAGCTCGACCGTGATCGAACTGCTGGACGCCGGCAGCCACGTAGTGGCGATGGATGACATCTATGGCGGCAGCTTCCGCCTGTTCGAGCGCGTGCGCCGTCGTACCGCCGGGCTGGACTTCAGCTTCGTCGATCTGACCGACCTGGCCGCGTTCGAGGCTGCGATCACGCCGGCCACGCGCATGGTGTGGATCGAAACCCCGACCAACCCGATGCTGAAGATCGTGGACATCGCCGCGGTCGCCGCCATCGCCAAGCGCCACGGCCTGATCGTGGTGGTGGACAACACATTCGCCTCACCGATGCTGCAGCGTCCGCTGGAGCTGGGTGCGGATCTGGTCCTGCACTCGGCCACGAAGTACCTCAACGGGCATTCGGACATGGTCGGCGGCATGGTCGTGGTCGGCGACAACGCCGAACTGGCCGAGCAGATGGCGTTCCTGCAGAACTCGGTGGGGGGCGTGCAGGGGCCGTTCGACAGCTTCCTGGCCCTGCGTGGCCTGAAGACCCTGCCGCTGCGCATGAAGGCGCACTGCGCCAACGCGCTGGCCCTGGCCCAATGGCTGGAAAAGCACCCGGCGGTGGACAAGGTGATCTACCCCGGCCTGGCCTCGCACCCGCAGCACGACCTGGCGACCCGCCAGATGGGCGGCTACGGCGGCATCGTCTCGATCGTCCTCAAGGGCGGTTTCGAGGCGGCCAAGCGCTTCTGCGAGAAGACCGAGCTGTTCACCCTGGCCGAATCGCTCGGCGGCGTGGAGAGCCTGGTCAACCATCCTGCCGTGATGACCCATGCGTCGATCCCGGTCGCGCGCCGCGAGCAGCTGGGCATCAGCGATGCGCTGGTGCGCCTGAGCGTGGGGGTGGAAGACCTGGGCGACCTGCAGCTGGACCTGGAACGGGCGCTGGGTTGAGCCGCACCATGGCCAGCAACGACGAAAGCCGGGGAGGGAGGCGGGCGCCACGTCGCATCGTCCACGCCCTGCGCGCCCGCCTGGGCGGGCTGCGCCGTTGGTGGCTTGCCCGCGGACTGGAGCAGGCACGTTTCCCCACGCTGCCCGCACCGGCCGCTGGCGACGCGCGCGGTGAAACGCTGGTCTTCCCGCCGACCGATCCCACCCTGGGGCCCGGCGTCAATCTGTACGGCTACATCCACGGCCAGTTCGGCCTGGGGCAGACGGCACGGATGTATGCCCGGGCCCTGCTGGGTGAGGGATATCCGGTTGCGGTGAACGATGCCGCCCTCCGCATCCCGCATGCGTGCAATGACCACAGCCTGTCCGGCCAGCTCGGACGGGGCGCGCCCTATCCCTTCAACCTGGTATTCGTGAATCCGGACCTGTTCGGTGAACTGGCGCCCCGCCTGCCGCGCGATACCTACACCATCGCGTTCTGGTTCTGGGAACTGGATACCGTGCCGGCCGCATGGCAGCGAACGCTGGAGCAGGTCGACGAAGTCTGGGTCTCCACCCGCTTCGTCGAGGATGCCTTCCGGCGCGCGACCGACAAGCCGGTGGTGCGCATTCCGCATCCGATCGTGCCGCAGCCCGGCGCGGACCTGTCCCGGTCCAGCTTCGGCCTGGACGACGACGCGTTCGTGTTCCTGTGCAGCTTCGACTTCAATTCGTCGATCCACCGCAAGAATCCGTGGGCGGTGCTGGCGGCGTTCCGCGCGGCCTTCGATGGCGCACCGGACAACGTGCAGCTGGTGATGAAGTGCAGCAACGGCTTCCGCCATCCGCAGCGGCTGCGCGAGCTGATGCAGCAGGCTGCCGGCGATCCGCGCATCCTGGTACGCGACCAGGTGCTCGACGATGCGCAGCTGCACGCATTGCAGGAAACTGCCGATGCCTATGTCTCGCTGCACCGCGCGGAAGGGCTGGGGCTCGGACTGGCCGAGAGCATGGCCCGTGGCAAGCCGGTGATCGCCACCGCCTGGTCGGGCAATCTCGATTTCATGAACGAGGGCAACAGCTGCCTGGTGCCGTTCCGCACGGTGCCGATCCGCCCGGGGGAGTATCCCTTCGCCGATGGCGGCACCTGGGCCGAGGCCGACGTGCCGGCCGCGGCAGCGTGGATGCGCCGGCTCGCCCGTGAACCGGGCCTGGCGCAGCGGATCGGCGTGCAGGCACGCAGCGACATCCTGGAAACCATGAGCCTGCAGGCCGCCGCAACGGCCATGCGCGCTCGATTGCAGTCTTTGGAACGACACGACCGATGAACCCAAGAACCACCCCCACCGGGCACGAGGATTCGACATGCTGGGTATGCTGAAAGCCCTGTGGAACTACCGCTATTTCATTTTTTCCTCGATCAAGAACGAGCTGCGGCTGCGCTTCATCCGCAGCCGCCTGGGCGCCCTGTGGATGATCATCCACCCGCTGATGCAGGTGCTGATTTTCGCCACGATCCTGTCCGAGGTGCTGGCCGCCAAGCTGCCGGGCATCGATGACAAGTACGGTTACGCGCTGTACCTGATGTCCGGCACCCTGTGCTGGACGATGTTCTCCGAGACCATCGGCAAGTCGGTGAACCTGTTCGTCGACAGCGGCAACTTGATGAAGAAGATGTCGTTCCCCCGCATCTGCCTGCCGTTCATCGCCGGTGGCACGATGCTGGTCAACAACGTGCTGCTGCTGGTGGCGATCTTCGCGGTGTTCGCGGTGATGGGCCACATGCCAACTGCCGAGGCCCTGTGGCTGCCGGCGCTGATGCTGCTGACGCTGAGTTTCTCGATGGCGCTGGGCCTGCTGCTGGGCGTGCTCAACGTGTTCATGCGCGATATCGGCCAGGTCGTCCCGGTGGTCCTGCAGGCATTGTTCTGGCTGACCCCCATCGTCTACCACATCACCATTCTGCCCGAGCGCGTGCAGGCCATCTTCCGGCTCAACCCGTTGCTGCCGCTGGTTACCAGCTACCAGAACGTGCTGCTGTTCGACAAGCCGCCGGTCTGGGGTGACCTGTTGTGGCTGATGATCGCCACGGTGGTGCTGGCATTGGCTTCGCTGGTGATGTTCCGTCGTGCCAGCCCGGAAATGGTGGATGCGCTATGAGTGGTGAACTGAAGGTCGACAACGTCGGCAAGGCGTATCGTGTCTGGACGAGTGAGTGGCTGCGCGCGGCCCGCTGGTTCGGTGTGCCGACGCGGCCCAAGGAAGAGAACTGGGTGCTGCGCAATGTGTCTTTCACCATCGCGCCCGGCGAAGCCGTGGGCGTGATCGGCCAGAACGGCGCGGGCAAGAGCACCCTGCTCAAGCTCATCACCGGAACCGCCCAGCCCACCGAGGGCCAGGTGACGCGGACCGGCCGCGTTGCGGCGATTCTCGAGCTGGGCATGGGCTTCAACCCCGACCTCACCGGTCGCCAGAACGCGTTCCACTCCGCAGGCCTGATGGGCTACTCGCAGGAGCAGATCGAAGCCGCGATGCCGGAGATCGAGGCCTTCGCCGAAGTGGGCGAGTACTTCGACCAGCCCGTGCGTACCTATTCCAGCGGCATGCAGGTGCGCGTGGCGTTTGCCGTCGCCACTGCATTCACCCCGGACCTGCTGATCGTCGACGAGGCCCTGTCGGTCGGCGACAGCTACTTCCAGCACAAGAGCTTCGACCGCATGCGTCGCTTCCGCGAGGAGGGCACGTCGATCATGCTGGTCTCGCACAGCCTCAGCGACGTGAAGGCACTGTGCGACCGCGCGATCCTGCTGGACAAGGGACGAGTGCTGAAGGATGGCGAGCCGGACGAGGTCATCGATTTCTACAACGCGCTGATCGCGAAGAAGGAAAACGAGACGCTTGCGGTCGAGCAGCGCCGTGGCAAATCCGGCTGGGTGACTACCCGGAGCGGGACCGGCCAGGCCCGCGTGGAATCGCTGCGACTGCTCGATGGCGAAAGCAGCCAGGAGGTCAAGCTGGCAACCGTTGGCCAGAAGCTCCGGCTTGAACTGAAGGCACAGGTCAGTGCCGACCTGCCCAGCCTGGTACTGGGGTTCATGCTGCGCGACAAGCAGGGCCACATCATCTGGGGCAGCAACACCTGGCATACCGGTCAGGTCCAGCGTGATGTACGGGGCGGAGAACAGGTGGTCTACCACCTGGACTTCACCTGTACGCTGGGCCCGGGTTCCTACTCGGTGTCGCCGGCGCTGGTCAGCACCGAAACGCACATGGTCGACAACTTCGAGTGGGTGGACAACCTGCTGGTGTTCGACGTGATGAATGCCGACAGGACCACGTTCATCGGATCGAACTGGCTTGATGCTGCCTTCAGCGTCGAACGCAGCCGCGCATCGGCCGATGGTGTGCAGGCGGACTGACGGACAACCATGTCAAAGCTGATTTCCTACGCGCAGAATTTCGAAGACGTCATGCTCTGGCGCGCGCTGTCACATGTGGTCAATGGCTGCTATGTCGATGTGGGCGCACAGAGCCCCGACACCGACTCGGTAAGCCGGATGTTCTACGAGCATGGCTGGCGCGGCGTGCACGTGGAGCCCACGCCGCAGTATGCCAACCTGCTGCGCGATCGCCGGCCGGATGAGGTGGTGCTGCAGGTTGCCGTAAGCGATCAACCCGGGATACTGCAGTTCTTCAACATCGCCGATACCGGCCTGAGCACCACGGATCCGGCCATCGCTGCCGAACATCGGGAGGCGGGCTTCAACGTCTCCGACGTGCGTGTGCCGGCGCTGACGCTGGACACCGTGCTGGAGCAGGTGCCAGCCACTGACATCCACTGGTTGAAGGTCGACGTCGAGGGCGCAGAGGAACTGGTGCTGCGCGGCTGGCAGCGCGATACCCGCTTGCCCTGGCTGGTGGTGGTGGAAAGCACGCGTCCGCTGAGTTCGGAACAATCCCACCAGAACTGGGAACCGATCCTGCTCGACAAGGGGTACCGGTTCGTCTATTTCGACGGCCTCAACCGGTTCTACGCCAGTGCGCAGCATCCCGAACTGGATGCGGCATTCGAGAGCGGACCCAATGTGTTCGATGATTTCAGTCTGAGTTCGGGCTCGCAGTTCTGCTCGCAGATCAACCTGGCCTATCACGAACTGCAGACGCTGGCGGATCGACGCGAGGTCGAACTGAACGAGCGGATCCAGGATCTGGACGCGGCACTGCAGCGGGCGCAGGAAGAATCCGCCGAGGCAACCGAGCACAACGCCCGGGCAATGGAAAGGCTGCGCAGCGAGCACGAGGGCGCGGTCCGTGCGATGGCAGTGGCCCAGCGGGAACTGGTGAGCAAGCATGAGCGTGAGCGCAGCCTGCTCGACAGGAAGGCGCTGGCCGAACTGCATGAGCTGACTGAGCAGGTCACCAAGGGCAAGCACGAGGCCCATCGCTGGTGGTTGGCGCATGAGCAGCTGCGCGCGCAGCTGGATGCGATCGAACGCAGCCGTTCGTGGCAGCTCACGCGGCCGTTCCGGGCCGTGCGCCGACGCCTGTCGTCCAGCGTGCTGGGCCGCATGAAACGTGCGCTGCGGCCGGCGGTCGTGCGCGCGCTGAAGGTCGCCATGGCCGCACCGTGGCTGCGACGCCTGGCCAAGCCCCTGGTTACGCGCATTCCCTTCCTTCACCAGCGCCTGCAGAAGATCGCCATCAGCGAACAGCTGTTCGAGATCGAGCGGGCGCGATTGGCTGCAATGGAGGGCAACGAGCACGAAGTCACTGTCGTCCATCTGGATCGACGGGCCCGGCGCGTGCTGGAAGACCTGAAGCGTTCAAGGAATGAAAGGGCTGCCCGATGAGAGTGCTGATTGACCTGCAGGGTGCACAGACCGAGAGCCGATTCCGGGGCATCGGGCGCTATTCGACCTCGCTGGCGCAAGCGATGGCCCGCAATGCGGGCGACCATGAGATCTGGGTGGCGGTCAACGGCACCTTCCCCGATGGCATTGGCGACATCCGCCAGGCCCTGGATGGCCTGGTCCCGCAGGAACGGATCCGTCAGTTCGATACCTTCAGCCGGGTAGGCTGGCCGAACGCCGCGGATGCGTGGCGGCGTGGTGCATCCGAGCTGATGTGGGAAGCGTTCCTGGATGGCCTCCAGCCCGACTTCATCCACGTATCCAGCCTGTTCGAAGGTTCCCAGGGCGGTGCGGTCGGCTCGATCGGCAAGTTGCCGGGCGTACGGGCTGCGACTGCGCTGACCCTTTATGACCTGATTCCGCTGCTCAATCCCGACGTCTATCTGGCATCGGACTGGGTCCGGTCCTGGTACATGGACAAGGTCGAGTCGCTCAAGCGCGCCGACCTGCTGCTGTCGATCTCCCAGCATGCCCGGCAGGAGGCATTGCAGGCGTTGGATATCGATCCGGCGCGTGTGGTCAACATCTCCTCGGCAATCTCGCCGCACTTCGTGCCGATGGCCATCGGCGAACGCGAGCAGACCCTGTTCCGCGAGCGCTTCGGCCTGCGTGGCCGCTACGTGATGTACAGCGGGGCAATGGAGCCGCGCAAGAATGCAGAGGGTCTGCTGCGGGCATTCTCCCTGATGGATCCGGCCGTACGTGCGTCGACGCAGCTGGTCATCGCCGGCAAAGTGTCCGAGCACGACCGCCGCAATTTCGATGTGCTGGCAGCGCAGCTCGGCGTCAGCAACCAGGTGGTGTTCACCGGCTATATCACCGACGAAGAGCTGATCGCGCTGTACAGCGCGACGGCGGCCTTCGTGTTCCCCTCGTTGCATGAAGGCTTTGGCCTGCCCGCGCTGGAGGCCATGTCCTGCGGAGCACCGACCATTGGCTCAGGCACGACCAGCATCCCCGAGGTGATCGGTCGTGAAGATGCGTTGTTCGATCCAACGGAGCCTGCTTCGATCGCCCGCTCCATGCAGAACGTCCTGACTGACACCGCATTCGCCGATTCCCTGCGTGCCCATGCTCCCCGACAGGCGGCGAAGTTCTCGTGGGACAATTCGGCCAAGGCCGCGCTGCAGGCCATGGAAGCGGTCGCATCGCGTCGTGCGCCACGCGATCGCCGCTGGGTCGCCGCGTCGCCTGCACTCGACGCCGGCTACCGCACCCTGGTCCAGGCGGTGGGTGGGCTGGACGTCGGCTGCGAGCCGGAACCCTTCGAACTGCAGCAGGCGGCAGCGCTGATCTCCTCCGGAATGGCGGCCAACGAGGCGCTCGCACGCGGCGGTGAGCTGCCCGCGTCGCTGTCCTGGCGCGTGGAAGGGCCATTCGACAGCAGCTACAGCCTGGCCCTGGTGAACCGTTGCCTCGCCGAAGCATTGGCCGATCGTGGCCACCGCGTGGGTCTGCATTCGACCGAGGGCCCGGGTGATTTCGATCCGTCACCGCAGTTCCTTGCGCGCAATCCGCGCGTGGCGGCGCTGCATGCTGCCGTGGCCGCGATCCCGGCCGACCAGGCCGATGTGACCAGCCGGCTGCTGTATCCGCCACGGGTTGCCGATGCACGCGCAAGGATGAATCTGCTGCACGCCTATCCCTGGGAGGAGAGCGGTTTTCCGCAGGAGTGGGTCGAGGAGTTCAATGACAGCCTGCAGGGGATCTCCTGCGTTTCGCATCATGTCGAGAAGATCATGGTGGATAACGGCGTGTCGGTTCCCCTTGGCGTCTGCTGGAACGGCGTGGATCACTGGGAGCAGATTGTTGCCGATGCGACCTATCCGGTGCCGGGCAGGGGGTTCCGCTTCCTCCACGTGTCCTCGTGCTTCCCGCGCAAGGGCGTGGACGCGATGCTTGTGGCCTATGGCAAGGCGTTCAGCGCCGCCGACGATGTCAGCCTCGTCATCAAGACCTTCGCCAATCCACACAATGAAGTGCATCGCTGGCTGGCTGAAGCACGCCGCGACAACCCGGATTATCCGGACGTGCACATCATCGAGGAGGACGTGAGCGACGCCCAGCTCAAGCATCTGTACGCGAGCTGCAACGCGCTGCTGGCGCCGAGCCGGGCTGAAGGCTTTGGCCTGCCATTGGCCGAAGCGATGCTGGGCGGCCTGCCGGTGATCACCACCAACTGGGGGGGGCAGCTGGATTTCTGCAGCGAAGAAACCGCCTGGATGGTGGATTACCGCTTCGTTCCGGCGCAGACCCACTTCAATCTGCGCAATTCGGTCTGGGCCGAACCCGATGTCGACGCGCTGGCCGCCGCAATGCGTGAGGTGCACGGCGCCGATCCGGCGCGTGTGCGGGACAAGGTCGAGGCCGCGCGGCGACTTCTGAAGTCGCGCTTCACGTGGTCCGATGCCGCGCGGAGACTGGAGCAGGACGTACGCGCGTTCGCGGCGCAGCCGACGCTGCCCGATGCGCGCGTCGGCTGGATCACGACCTGGAATACGCGCTGCGGCGTGGCCAGTTACGCCAGCTATCTCGTGGAGAGCGGCGGAACGCCGGTGGCGATCCTGGCGGCCGAGGCCGATGACCGCACGTTCCGCGATGGGCCAGAGGTTGTCCGCTGCTGGCGGCAGGGCGAAGGCGACATGCTCGAGCGGCTGGAACAGCAGATCGAGCGCCTGAAGCTGGACACGCTGATCATCCAGTTCCAGTACGGCTTCTTTGACTTCCCCGCGTTCTCGGCCTTCCTTGAGCGGCAGCAGGCGGCCGGCAGGGGCCTGATCGTGATGATGCATGCAACCGTTGATGCCGCGGAGAATCCGCGCAAGCGGCTGCGCGACCTGGGGCCGGCACTGGCCGGCTGCGATCGCGTGCTGGTGCACTCCATACACGACCTCAACCGTCTCAAGGACATCGGCGTGGAGCGCAACACCGCGATGTTCCCGCACGGCATCCTGGAACCGGCTGAGCCGGCGGCGGCAAACACGGGCGCACGCCTGCGCGTCGTTTCCTACGGTTTCTTCCTGCCGCACAAGGGGTTGCTGGAACTGATCGACGCTGTTGCGTTGATGGTCGCCCAGGGCGTGGACGTCGAACTGGCGATGATCAATGCCGAGTATCCGGTGGATGTCTCGCGGCAGCAGATCGACCAGGCGGTGGCGCGCGTCGTGCAGCACGGCCTGCAGTCGCGTGTGCGGATGGTGACCCGTTTCCTGCGTGACCAGGAGAGCATGCAGGAGCTGGTGCAGGCCGATGTGGTGGTGTTCCCATACCAGGGCACCGGCGAATCCTCCAGCGCGGCAGTCCGCTACGGGCTGGCCTCAGGCCGCCCGGTGGCCGTCACGCCGCTGGCGATCTTCGACAACGTCGGCGACGTCGTTCACCGTCTGCCCGGGACCTCCCCGGCCGATCTTGCGGCCGGTCTGCGGCAACTGCTGCGTGCCAGCCGTGACGGCGATCCAGTGTTGGCCGAAGTGCAGCAGCGTGCCGCACAATGGCGCGCCGAACACCGGTATCCTGCGCTGGCCCGCCGTCTGGACTCCATGGCTCGACAGATCCTCCGCACGCGTCGGCAGGTTCTGGCTGCAAATACACTCAATCATCAGGACGAGAAGCAATGAAGAAGGCAATCATCACAGGCATCACGGGTCAGGACGGCGCCTATCTCACCCAGCTGCTGCTGGAGAAGGGCTATGAAGTGCACGGCACCTACCGCCGCACCAGCTCGGTCAATTTCTGGCGCCTGGATGAGCTGGGCGTGACCAACCACCCGAACCTGCACCTGGTGGAGTACGACCTGACCGACCTCGGCACGTCGCTGGCGATGGTGCAGAAGATCCAGCCGGACGAGATCTACAACCTGGCCGCACAGAGCTTCGTCGGCGTCAGCTTCGACCAGCCGACCACCACCGCGCAGATCACCGGTGTGGGTGCACTGAACCTGCTGGAAGCGATCCGCCTGGTCAATCCGAAGATCCGCTTCTACCAGGCGTCGACCTCGGAAATGTTCGGCAAGGTGCAGGCCGTGCCGCAGGTGGAGGACACCCCGTTCTACCCGCGCAGCCCGTACGGCGTGGCCAAGCTCTACGCGCACTGGATCACTGTCAACTACCGCGAGAGCTACGACATCTTCGGTTCCAGCGGCATCCTGTTCAACCACGAAAGCCCGCTGCGCGGGCGCGAGTTCGTGACCCGCAAGATCACCGACTCGGTTGCCAAGATCAAGCTGGGCCAGCTGGACGTCCTGGAACTGGGCAACCTGGACGCCAAGCGTGACTGGGGCTTCGCCAAGGAATACGTGGAAGGCATGTGGCGCATGCTGCAGGCCGAGCAGCCGGACACCTTCGTGCTGGCCACCAACCGTACCGAGACCGTGCGCGACTTCGTGGCGATGGCGTTCAAGGGCGCCGGCATCGATGTCGAGTTCAAGGGCAAGGACGCGGAAGAAGTCGCGGTGGACACCGCCACCGGCAAGACCGTGATGCGCATCAATCCGAAGTTCCACCGCCCGGCCGAAGTCGATCTGCTGATCGGCAACCCGGAAAAGGCCGAGCGCATCCTTGGCTGGAAGCCGCAGACCAGCCTGGAACAGCTGTGCCAGATGATGGTCGAGGCTGACCTCAAGAGGAACGAGCGTGGCTTCTCGTTCTGAGTTGTCAGGCCAGCGCGTGCTGGTCACGGGGGCGTCCGGGTTCACCGGGCGCTACGTGATCGAGCGCCTGCGTGCTGCCGGTTGCGATGTGCATGATCTGCATTCCGGCGACACCGCAACGTCGGTCAATCTGCTCGACCGTGCTGCGCTCAAGCAGCACGTCGCCAGAGTGCGTCCGCAGCGCGTGGTCCATCTGGCTGCGATCTCGTTCGTCGCCCACGGTGATGCCGACGAGATCTACCGGGTCAACGTGGTGGGTACGCGCAACCTGCTGGAAGCGCTGGCGTCTCTGGACGAGGCACCGAGCAATGTACTGCTGGCCAGCAGTGCCAATGTCTACGGCAACGCGTCCGGCGTGCTCGACGAGCAGGCGCCGCTTTCGCCACAGAACGACTACGCGGTCAGCAAGATGGCGATGGAGGCCATGGCGGCGCTGTGGATCGATCAGCTTCCGCTGACCCTGGTGCGTCCATTCAACTACACCGGCGTGGGCCAGGACGAGAAGTTCCTGATTCCGAAGATCGTGGCGCACTTCCGCCGCGGTGCCGATGTGATCGAGCTGGGCAACACCGATGTCTCGCGCGATTTCAATGACGTGCGGGGCGTGGCCGCTGCCTACGAAGGCCTGCTGGCACTGCCGGGCAATGGCCAGACCTACAACGTCTGCTCCGGCCAGGAGCATTCGCTGCATGAGGTCATCGAACGCATGCGTGGCATCTCCGGCCGCGACATCGAAGTGAAAGTGAATCCCGCCTTCGTCCGCGCCAACGAGGTCAAGTCGCTGCGTGGTGACAACGGCAAGCTGCGGGCCGCGGTCGGCTCATTGCCGGACTTCGATCTGGGCGAGACGCTTCGTTGGATGTACCAGGCCCGCGCGGAGGCCTGAAAGAGCGCGGGGTCCGCTTCGGCGGATCCCGCCTTCAGTGCAGGGAGAACACGCAGTGCATTATGTCTGGCAACTGATTGCGCCGGTATTGGCGATGTGTCTTGCTGTCATCGGCAGCTCGACCCTGCTGGCCGTCGCCGGCATCCGCGTGAGCCCGCATCTGCGGCGGATCGGGCCGGTCCAGGCGTTGCTGCTTGCAAGCGTGTGCGTACTGGCCCTGCTGATGAATGCCAATGCGTGGCTGCCCGGCTACGTGGTGTTTCCCTGTTTCCTGATCAGCGGGGCCGTGGGAGCCCTCGTGGCGCTTCGCCGTGGCTTCGCCGATCCGCTCGCCCATGCGTCGATCTGGGCGTTCACGATCAGTCTGCTTGCGGGCGTTCTGCTGGTCGCATGGTGGAATCTCATGTTCGCCTCCCGGCATCTGTGGATGCTTGAAGGCACCAACCATGATCTGGTGTTCTTCTACGGCGGTGCCAAATGGGCCATGCAACACCCGCTCTGGGTCGAGCAGGCCACGGTGGCCCGCGAGTGGGCGCTGGGGCAATGCGGTCAGGGCATGCAGTTCATCGGCAACGGCTGCATCGTGCAGCGCAATGGGGCGTACAGCCTGTTGGCACTGGCGTCCAGCTTCGTGCCGGAGGCAGGCCCAAACCAGGTGCGGGCGATGATCGGCACCGCCGCACTGTTCCCGGTGCTCGGCATGCTGCCCTCGATGGCAGGCCGCTTCGGCGGCGCGCGTCGCTGGCCGCGGGGAACCGCGGTGGCCTTCCTGCTGGCGGTGCTGTGCATGCTGGGTACCGGCATGATGCTTGCGGTGGTCAACGAGAACATCGGTACGGCGATGGCGGGCGCCCTGCTGATGATGATCGTGCTGTGGGCGCTTACGCCGATGCAGTCGCTGGGTGCAAAGTGGATCATGCTGGGTGCAGCCGCGGGCTGTACCGGCATGGCATACGGCGAAGCGGCGGTGCATGCGTGCATGATCGTGGCCCTGGCCGTACTGGTGACGGCCATGTGGCTGCGTTCCTGGCGGGTGTTCCTGCTGGGCGGCCTGCTGGCGATGCTGGCCTGCGCGATCGTCCTCAACCGGATGCTGCCCGAGCTGATGGCATCCTATGCCCAGGTCAGTGGCATCGTCGCGCAGTCGTCGTGGCCCAGCTGGTACATCCGGCAGCCCTTCTGGGGTTGGTGGCTGTCGGCTCCCTTCGCCGGCCTGTTGATGACCGGCGAACCTGCCGTGAATCCGGAAGCCATCATGCTCGGGCTGGTGCTGATGGCGTCCACTGCATGGCTTTCCATCCGGGAAGGACGCTGGCGGTTCTTCGTCGGCTTGCTGGCAGCCAGCATGGTGCTGGTTGCCTATGTGCAGAGCCATGGCTATCAGTACGGCGAGCACAAGCTGGTGCAGGTGCTCGGGCCGGCATGGGTGGCGCTGTTGAGCTGGCTTCTGCTGCGCCATGCGCGCCGTCGCGGCCGCACAGGTGTGGTACTGCTGCTGATGGCGACGCTGGGGGCGCTGTCGGCGGCCTACGCCGTGCGTTCGCGATCGATCCTGGTCTCGCATGTGCCTTCGGGTATCACCCATGCCCTCTCGGAAGCGATCAGGCTGCCGCAGAAGGGCGATGAGGTTGTCATCGACACGTCCGGGGTCAACGGGCCGGAGCGCTACGTCAAGCAGGACTTTGCTGTGCTGGAGCTGCATCGGCGCGGGGTGCGCGCGCGCATTGCCGACCGTGGCGACGCTCCGGTGGGGTACAGCGATGCCCTGTTCAATGACAGCCTGCGCGGTGCCGAATCACCCGATTGGCTGCTGGTACTCAGGCAGCCCGGGACGGGCCCAGCGCTGCCGCCGGGTACTGCCCCGCTCCTGGAAGATCCCACATTCGCATTGTTCTCGCTGCAGTCCGGTCAGTTGCCGCTGGCCCAGGCGGGTACGGGCTGGCACACCTGCGAACAGGATCACTGCTGGACCCGCGGCGCCTTCAGCCTTGAAACCTTCGTGCCCAAAGGATGTGCGGACGCACGACTGCAGGTTGATCTGGATCTGCTGCAGCCACCCGCCGAGGGACGTATCCATGTGACCGTCAACGGTGTGGAAGCAGCAACCGTCGACGGGCACCAGGGCGAGGTCAGTTTGTCGCTGGCCGGCGGCAGCTCGGTGGTCGTCCTCGCGCCGGATTGGCCGGTTGCGTCGCCGCAGGCGTTGGGTCTATCAACCGATCCCCGGCCTCTGTTCGCCAACGTGTCCCACGCCCGCATCAGCTGCGGCGTGCCTGCCGAGCCGGCAGAATGACGGTCTTCGCAATCATCCATCGAACAGCGTCGGGCCACGGCCACGGCGCAAGAGGTCTCCCATGCAACTCCTGATCGTCTTCGGCCTGGTCATCCTCGGCGCCTGTGGAACCGTCCTGCTGAAGGTCGGGGCAGGGCGTGTCACCTATTCCGACGGCCTCCTGCCCATGCTGTCGTCTGCGTTCAACCTGCCACTGGTGACCGGCTTCATCCTGCAGATGATCCCGCTGGTGTCGTGGGTGGTGCTGCTCAAGTACATGCCACTGACCAAGCTGCAGCCGATGATCGCCCTGACCTACGTGGTGACACCTGTGCTTGCCGTGCTGTTCCTGGGCGAGCACATCGGCCCACTGCGCATGGCCGGAATCGGCCTGATCGTGCTGGGCGTGGTACTGGTGAGCGCGAGCTGAGCATGAAGATCCTGATCGTCCTGACCTACTACACGCCCTACATGAGCGGGGTGACTGAATTCGCGCGGATGCTTGCCGAGGACCTGTCCCATCGCCACGAGGTCACCGTGCTCACCACCCAGCACGATGCATCCCTGCCGGTGGAAGAGACCATCAACGGCGTGCGCGTGGTGCGCGCACCGGTGTTCGCCCGCATGCACAAAGGCGTCCTGAGCTGGAAGTTCATCACCTGGTTCCGCCGACTGGCGCGGCAGCATGATGTGGTCAACCTGCATATGCCGATGCTGGAGTCGGGCCTGCTGTCATTGCTGGTCCCGGCCCGCAAGCTGGTGGTGAACTACCAGTGCGACATGGCCGTGGTGGGTGGACTGCTGGACCGGCTGGCGGTGAACGTGACCCGTGTGTCCTGCTGGCTGGCCACGCGGCGCGCCCGTGATGTCGGGGTGCTCACCCACGATTACGCGAGCTCATCGGCCTGGTTGTCCGGTATCCGTCACAAGCAGCATGAAGTGCTGGCGCCGATGAAGGCGATGCCCTGGCAGGATCGCCCGGCGAGTACCGACGGGGTGTTCCGCTTTGGTTTCGTGGGCCGCTTCGTTGCCGAGAAAGGCCTGCCCGTCCTGCTGGAGGCCTTCAGCCAGGTCCATGCCCTGCATGGCGACCGTGTCCGCCTGGTGCTGGTCGGGGATACCCACAACATCGCCGGCGGCGGCATCATGGATGCCATCCACGGCAGCATCGCCGCGCTGGGGGATGCGGTCGACGTGCGCGGTCGCGTCAGCGAACAGGAACTGCAGGCGTTCTATGCGCAGCTCGATGTGCTGGTACTGCCCAGCGTCAACCGCTATGAAGCGTTCGGCATGGTGCAGCTGGAGGCGATGCTCAGTGGTTCACGGGTGATCGCGTCGAACCTGCCGGGCGTGCGCACCATCGTGCAGAACACCGGCAATGGCGAAGTGGTGCCGGTCGGCGATGCACCGGCACTGGCGGCAGCGATGCTGCGCCTGATGGCCAGCCGCGATGCGGCAAGCCGTGCCGAGGTACGCGCACAGGCACTGCAGGCCTATCCGCTGCGGCGCTTCTACGACCTGCAGGAAGCCATGCTGCTGGATCGTACCGGGTCCGAGCGTCCGGCCTGATCCCACCTGGCCGGGTTGCCAGCGCTGCCTGCGGGCAGCGCTGGCACCGTCATTCCCCGTGCTTGAATGACAGGCTGCGCGCCGGTGGCGCAGCCGTGATGTGCCTGATTCAGATCGCCGCCAGTACCGACAGGCCACCCACCAGCACCGTGATCAGGCTGCCGGGATCCTTCACTGCGAACACGACCGGGTCGTCGTGCATCTGTCCACGGTGGGCCAGCAGCCAAGTGCGGCAGATCCAGTAGAGCAGGACCGGGCACAGCAGCCACAGGAACAGCGGATGCCCGTAGAGCTCCTGGCTTTCCGGCGCGTTGATGTACAGGCACAGCACCAGTACCGACGCCATGCCCGACGCGGTACCCAGGGCCTGTACCAGTCCCAGGTCCTCGACGTGGTAGCCACGCCCGCTGGGCTTCTCCTTGCCGCTGGCCAGCGTCATGCGCAGTTCGGTGTAGCGCTTGAGCATGGCCAGGCTGAGGAAGATGAACATCGAGAAGGTCAGCAGCCAGAACGAAAGCGTGACGTCGATTGCCGCGGCACCGCCGACGATGCGGATGGTGTAGAGCGCGGCCAGCATCACCACATCGATCATCACCACCTGCTTCATCCGCAGGGAATAGGCCAGGGTGAGGCAGAAATAGATGGCCAGTACCAGCAGGAATGCAGGGGCGACAATGGCCGCCAGCAGGAAGCCGGCCAGGGTCAGTACCGGCGTGGCCAGCAGCCCCGAACGCAGATCCAGCCGGCCACAGGCGAACGGGCGCTTGCGCTTGCGCGGATGCTGCCGGTCCGAGTCGAGGTCCAGCAGATCATTGAACAGATACACGCCGGATGCGCACAGCCCGAAGGCGATGAACGCCAGCACCGCGTTGAGCGTGGTCTCCAACTCCAGGAAACGATGACTCGCCAGCAATGGCACGAATACCAGCACGTTCTTCAGCCACTGGTGGACACGCATCGCCTTGAGCCAGGCGCGTGGGCCGCCGCCTTCGCGGGGCCAGTGGGCGGCAAGCTCCGAACAGTGCGCCGCAGCGCGGGCGACACCGGCACTGGCGTTGACCACCCAGGCCGAATGCGCGTGCTTCCAGATGGCCAGATCGACCCGCGCGTTGCCCATGTAGTCGAAACCGCGCTCGCCGAACTGCTCCACCAGCAGATCGGCCTTGCGATGGCCGGCAAGATTGGTGTGTCCATCGCTGCAGAACACGTCGTCGAACACGCCCAGATGGCGCGCGATCGGCTCCACCAGTGCCGCGTCCGATGCCGTGCACAGGACCCGCCTGCGATCACTGCTGGTCCGCAGCAGTTCGACCACGCGCGGGTCGTACGGCAGCAGTGCCGGATCGCCGGCACCGTGCACCGCCAGCTGGTGCTTCAGGTGCGCCTTGCCACGCAGCAGCCAGAACGGCAGCACGAACAGCATCCAGGGCTGCCGTGCCAGCATCCTCAGGAAGGTCTCGTACAACAGGTCACTGCGCAGCAGGGTGCCGTCCAGATCAACACACAACGGCCTCGAACGGCCGGCACCCGAAGCACTCACCGATCAGCCTCCCGCGCGGCCGTACTGGTCTTCGAAACGAACGATATCGTCCTCGCCCAGGTAGCTGCCCGACTGCACTTCGATCAACTCCAGCGGCAGCTTGCCCGGGTTTTTCAGGCGATGGGTGACACCCAGCGGGATGTACGTGCTCTGGTTTTCCGACAGCAGGATGACCTCGTCGCCCCGGGTCACCTCGGCCGTGCCGCTGACCACGATCCAGTGCTCGGCGCGGTGGTGATGCATCTGCAGGCTCAGGGTCGCGCCCGGCTTGACGGTGATGCGCTTGACCTGGAAGCGGTCGCCGTTGTCGATGGAATCGTAGGCGCCCCACGGACGGTACACCTTGCGGTGCGCGGCAGCTTCACTGCGGCCCTCGCGCTTGATCCGGCCGACAATCTCCTTGACGTCCTGCACGCGGTCCTTGTGGCCGACGAACACGGCGTCGTCGGTCTCCACGACCACCACGTCCTGCAGGCCGACCATCGCGATCAGGCGGTTGCCATAGGCATAGCTGTCCTTGCAGTCCAGGGCGATGACATCGCCATGACAGGCGTTGCCGTCGGCATCCTTGTCGGACACTTCCCACAATGCCGACCACGAGCCGACGTCATTCCATTCCGCGTCGAGCGGTACCACGGCGGCATCGGCGGTCTTTTCCATCACCGCGTAGTCGATCGAGTCGTTCGGGCTGGCAGCGAAGGCCTCGGCGTCGAGGCGGATGAAGTCGTTGTCGCGTGCGGCCTTGTCGAGCGCATTGCGGCAGGCGGCGAGGATCGCCGGCTGCAGCGTCTCCAGTTCCTTCAGGTAGCGCGAGGCCTTGAACAGGAACATGCCGCTGTTCCAGAAGTACTCGCCGGATGCCACGTACTGTTCGGCGGTAGCCAGGTCGGGCTTCTCGACGAAGCGGTCGACGGCACGCACGCCTTCACCCGTGGCGGCCTTGATGTAGCCGTAGCCGGTCTCCGGCGCCGTCGGCACGATGCCGAAGGTGACCAGCTTACCGGATTCGGCCGCGACGGCGGCCTGCTTGACCGCGGCATGGAACGCTGCCTCGTTGCGGACCACGTGGTCCGACGGCAGCACCAGCAGCAGCGCGTCATCGCCGGCCGACAGTGCCTGCAGCGCGGCGATGGCGATCGCCGGCGCGGTGTTGCGGCCGACCGGCTCGAGGATCAGCGCCTGCGGCAGCACCTTGCATTCGCGCAGCTGCTCGGCCGCCATGAAACGGTGTTCCTGGTTGGCGACCACGATCGGTGCCGCGCCGGCAATCGACGCAACGCGCTTCCAGGTCGCCTGCAGCATCGTGTCGTTGCCGACCAGCGGCAGGAACTGCTTCGGATACGCTTCGCGCGACAGCGGCCACAGACGCGTGCCAGAGCCGCCGGAAAGAATGACGGGAACGATGGGATTCATGGTGCGTCCTTCGGTTAATGGTTTGCCGGCGTGCCGCCGATCAGCGCGGTCAGCTCGGCGATGCGTTCGCGCAGCAGGGCGTCATCGCCACGGGTTTCGATGTTCAGGCGCAGCAGCGGCTCGGTGTTGGAGCTGCGCAGGTTGAAGCGCCAGTCGGCGAAATCCGCACTGACGCCATCGGTATGGTCCAGTACCGGCTGCTGTTGCTGGAAATGCGCCAGCACGCGCGCCACGGTCGCCTTGGCATCGTCAACACGGAAGTTGATCTCGCCGCTGCACGGATAGGCCTTCATGCGATCGGCCACCAGCTCGCCCAGTGACTTGCCGGTCGTGGAAACCAGCTGCGCGATCAGCAGCCACGGGATCATGCCCGAGTCGCAGTAGGCGAACTCGCGGAAGTAATGGTGGGCGCTCATCTCGCCGCCGTAGATGGCATCTTCGGCACGCATGCGCTCCTTGATGAACGCATGCCCGGTCTTGCTCATGATCGGCACGCCGCCGGCCTGCTCGACCATTTCCACGGTGTTCCAGGTCAGGCGCGGGTCGTGGATGATCTTGCCGCCCGCCTGGCGGGCCAGCAGCGCCGTCGCCAGCAGCCCGACCAGGTAGTAGCCCTCGATGAAGTTGCCGTCGGCGTCGAAGAAGAAGCAGCGATCGAAATCGCCGTCCCAGGCGATGCCGAAATCGGCACCGTGCGCGCGCACGGCATCGCGCGTTGCCGCACGGTTCTCCGGCAGCAGCGGATTGGGGATGCCATTCGGGAAACTGCCATCGGCCTCGTGCTGGATGCGGATGAACTCGAACGGCAGGTGCGGCGCCAGTTCGTCGATCACCAGGCCAGCGCCACCGTTGCCGGGGTTGGTGACGATCTTCAGCGGCTTCAGGCCGGCCACGTCGACGTAGCCGAGCAGGTGCTGGATGTAGGCGGACTTGTCGGTGTCCTGGCGGACCTCGCCCTGGCCGGTTCCCAGCGGCGCCTCCGAGGCGGCGAAGTCGCGGATGTCGAACAGGCCGGTATCGCCGCTGATCGGCTTGGACTCCTCGCGCACCAGCTTCATCCCGTTGTAGTCCATCGGGTTGTGGCTGGCGGTGACCATGATGCCGCCGGCGGCCTTGCGGTGGAAGGTCTGGAAATAGACCTCCTCGGTACCGCACATGCCGATGTCGATGACATCGCGGCCGCTGGCGGTCAGGCCTTCGATGGCGGCCTGCAGGAGGGCAGGGCTGCTCAGGCGGATATCGTGTCCCACCACCACCGGTCCCGGGCCCAGCAACGCGGCAGTGCCGGCGCCGATGCGGCGGGCAAGGCGTTCATCCAGTTCATCCGGAACGCGGCCACGGATGTCATAGGCCTTGAAACACGGGAGCGTCATCAATGCAGTCCTTACACGGGTTGACCCCGGATTATAGCGACAGGCACTGCAAGGACGGGTGAGCCAGGCCAGCGTCCCTGCGGGCCCCAGAAGGAAGGGAATGCCGCGTAACCTGTTGATTACGCGGCACCCCGGGCGGGCGCTCAGCCCAGCGCGGCCTCGAGTTCCGGCAGGATCGTGAACAGATCCCCGACCAGGCCGATATCGGCAATCTCGAAGATCGGCGCATCGCCGTCCTTGTTGATCGCCACGATCGTGCCGGCATCCTTGATGCCGGTCAGGTGCTGGATCGCACCGCTGATGCCGACGGCCACGTACAGCTCCGGCGCGATGATCTTGCCGGTCTGGCCGACCTGCAGGTCGCTGGGCACGTAGCCGGCATCGACGGCGGCGCGCGAGGCGCCGACGGCGGCGCCGAGCTTGTCGGCCAGCTGGAAGACGACCTTGAAGTTCTCTTCCGAGCCGACACCACGGCCACCGGAGACCACGCGCTTGGCGCTCTGCAGGTCCGGACGGTCGCTGGCACCGGCGGCCAGGCCGACGAAGCGGGTGTGGGTCGGCAGTGCCGCATCGACGCTGGCCGATTCGATGGCAGCGCTGCCGCCCTGCGCGGCTTCCGGCCACGACGCGGCACGCACGGTGGCGACCACGACCTGGTCGGCCGGGGCTTCCACAGTGATGATGGCGTTGCCGGCGTAGATCGGGCGCTTGAAGGTGTGGCTGCCTTCCACGGCCATCAGGTCGGAGACCTGGTTGACACCCAGCAGGGCGGCCACGCACGGCATCAGGTCCTTGCCGAAGGTGGTGGACGGGCCGAACACGTGGCTGTAGCCCTTGGCCAGCCGTGCGATCTGCGGCGCCAGCACCTGGGCCAGGGCCTGTGCGTTGGCGGCGTTGGCCACGGTCAGGACCTTGGCGACGCCGGCGATCCTGGCGGCCTCGGCGGCGACGGCCGTCGGATCGGCGGCCAGCACCAGCACGTCGATGCTGGCACCGCTGATGGCAGCGGCGGCGCTGACGGTCTTGGCGGTGGCGGCGTTGAGCTTGCCGTCGTGGTGCTCGGCGATGACGAGAATCTTGCTCATTACAGCAACCCCTTCTGCTTGAGTGCGGCCACCAGTTCGGCCGCGTCCTTGACCATTACACCCTTGCTGCGCTTGGACGGCGCAGCGTACCGGGTGGTCTTGAAGGTGTCGGCGGCTTCAACGCCGAGGTCGGCCAGCTGCAGGGTTTCCAGCGGCTTGGCCTTGGCCTTCATGATGTCCGGCAGCTTGATGAAGCGCGGCTCGTTCAGGCGCAGGTCGGTGGTGACGACCGCCGGCAGATCCACTTCCAGTGTTTCCAGGCCGGCGTCGACCTCACGGGTCACCGTGGCCTTGCCATCGGCGATGTCCAGCTTGCTGGCGAAGGTCGCCTGCGGGCGGCCCCAGAGCGTGGCCAGCATCTGCCCGGTCTGGTTGGCGTCATCGTCGATGGCCTGCTTGCCGAGGATCACCAGGTCCGGCTGCTCCTTCTCGACCAGCTTGAGCAGGGTGCGCGCGGCGGTCAGCGGCTGGATGGCCTGGTCGGTGACCACGTGCACGGCACGGTTGGCGCCCATGGCAAGGCCGTTGCGCAGATGCGCCTGGGCGTCGGCCGGGGCGATGGTGGCCACCACCACCTCCGTGGCGATGCCCTTGTCGCGCAGGCGCAGGGCTTCTTCCAGGGCGATTTCATCGAAAGGATTGGGAGACAGCTTGACGCCATCGGTGACCACGCCGGAACCGTCCGGCTTGACCTGAATGCGGACGTTGTAGTCCACCACGCGCTTGTATGCGACGAGGATTTTCATCTGGTACGGGGTCCTTCAGTAACAGGGAGAACGTCCGGTCCTGACAGCAACCGGTTCGGGGGTGGGATCCCGATTCTAGCTGGCTTGGGGCAACCATGCGAATGCGTATGGTTGTGCTGCGGCGCGGAAACGATGCTGCGCCGATGCGGGGTGCCGTTCACCTGCGGCACGCAGTCCGGCAGGAAGCCCGATGTATGCTGTGGCGCTTCGCAGGCTGCCGTCGGGCGCCGCGGTTGAATCAACAACACAGGAGATCAGGTAGTGCCTACATGGATTGTCACCGGCGGCGCCGGGTTCATTGGCGGCAATTTCGTCCTCGAGGCTGTGGCCCGTGGCGTCAAGGTCGTCAACCTCGATGCACTGACCTATGCCGGCAACCTGCAGACGCTGTCCAGCCTGGAAGGCAACCCGGACCACGTGTTCGTGCACGGCGACATCGGTGACCGTGAGCGGGTCGCCCGCCTGCTCGCCGAGCATCAGCCCGACGCGGTGCTGAACTTCGCGGCCGAGAGCCACGTTGATCGCTCCATCGATGGCCCCGGCGCCTTCATCCAGACCAATGTGGTGGGGACCCTGGGCCTGCTCGAAGCGGTGCGCGACTACTGGAAGGCGTTGCCGGCCGAGCGCGGCGCAGCGTTCCGCTTCCTGCATGTGTCCACCGACGAGGTGTACGGCACGCTGGGCGAGACCGGCGCGTTCAGCGAGACCACCCCGTACGCGCCGAACTCGCCGTACTCGGCGTCCAAGGCCGCGTCCGATCACCTGGTGCGTGCGTTCCACCACACCTACGGGCTGCCGGTGCTGACCACCAACTGCTCCAACAACTACGGCCCCTACCACTTCCCGGAAAAGCTCATTCCGCTGGTGATCGCCAAGGCGCTGGCCGGCGAACCGCTGCCGGTCTACGGCGACGGCAGGCAGGTGCGTGACTGGCTGTTCGTGTCAGATCACTGCGAGGCGATCCGCACCGTGCTGGCCAAGGGCCGGGTGGGCGAGACCTACAATGTGGGCGGCAATTCGGAACGGCAGAACATCGAGGTGGTGCATGCGATCTGCGCCCTGCTGGATCAGCGCCGTCCGCGCGCTGACGGCCAGCCGCGCAGCAGCCAGATCACCCATGTGGCCGATCGCCCCGGCCATGATCGCCGTTACGCGATCGATGCCAGCAAGCTGAAGAACGACCTCGGCTGGCAGCCGGCCTACACCTTCGAACAGGGCATCGCCTTCACCGTCGACTGGTACCTGGAAAACCAGGAATGGGTCAACGGCGTGCTCGATGGCAGCTACCGCCTGCAGCGCATCGGCACCGCCGTCTAATTCGGGAGACATCATGACCCAACGCAAAGGCATCATCCTCGCCGGCGGATCCGGCACCCGGCTGTATCCGATCACCAAGGGCGTCAGCAAGCAGCTGTTGCCCGTGTACGACAAGCCGATGATCTACTACCCGCTCAGCGTGCTGATGCTGGCCGGCATCCGGGAAGTGCTGATCATCAACACCCCGCATGAGCAGGCCCTGTTCCAGCAGCTGCTGGGTGATGGCTCGCAATGGGGCATGGACATCCAGTACGCCGTGCAGCCCAGTCCGGATGGGCTGGCGCAGGCGTATCTGATCGGCCGCGAGTTCGTCGCCGGCAAGCCCAGCTGCCTGGTCCTCGGCGACAACATCTTCCATGGCCACGGCCTGCGCGACGTGCTCCGGCGGGCCGACGCCCGCACCGATGGCGCGACCGTGTTCGGCTACTGGGTCAACGATCCCGAGCGTTACGGCGTGGCCGAATTCGACAAGGACGGCCGGGTTGTCGGCCTGGTCGAAAAGCCGCAGAACCCGCGTTCCAACTACGCGGTCACCGGCCTGTATTTCTATGATGGCAACGCCAGCGATTATGCGGCCGAGCTGAGGCCTTCGCCGCGCGGCGAGCTGGAAATCACCGATCTCAACCAGCGCTATCTCGGTGCGGGCAGCCTGCATCTGGAGGCGCTGGGGCGTGGCTATGCATGGCTGGATACCGGCACTCACCAGTCGCTGCTGGAAGCGTCCAACTTCATCGAGACCATCCAGACGCGCCAGGGCCTGCAGGTCTGCTGTCCGGAAGAAGTGGCGTTCGGGCAGGGCTGGATCAATGCCGAGCAGCTGGAAGCGCTGGCTGCCCCGTTGATCAAGAATGGCTACGGCCAGTACCTGCACACACTCGCATTGCGTGGAGTGGTTCCGTGAAAGTGATTGAAACCCGGTTGCCGGGATGCGTGGTGATTGAACCGGTGGTGTTCGGTGACGAGCGCGGCTTCTTCTTCGAAGGCTGGAACGCGGCGCGATTCGGCCAGCTGGGCCTGCCCGACCGCTTCGTGCAGAGCAATGTCTCCTCATCGAGCAAGGGCGTGCTGCGCGGCCTGCATTACCAGTGGCCGCGACCGCAGGGCAAGCTGGTGAGCGTGCTGGAAGGCGAGGTGTACGACGTGGCCGTCGATATCCGCCGCGGATCGCCCACCTTCGGCCAGTGGGAAGCAGTGGTGCTGAGCGCGCAGAACAAGCGCCAGTTCTGGATTCCGGAAGGCTTCGCGCACGGATTTGCCGTGCTGTCCGACACCGCGCTGTTCCACTACCTGTGTACCGATGTGTACGTGAAGGAAGCCGATGCCGGAGTGCGCTGGAACGACGCGGACATCGCAGTGGACTGGCCGGTAGGCGCGCCGACGCTCTCGCCCAAGGACGAACATGCGCCGTTCCTGAAGGACATCGCCGAGGAACGTCTGCCGGTCTTCGCGCCATGACGGTTCTCGTGCTGGGTGGCAACGGCCAGGTCGGCCAGGAGCTGCTGCGCGCGCTGGCGCCGTTGGGGCCGGTGGTCGCCACCACCCGCAGTGGCCGGCTGCCTGATGGCAGCCCCTGCGAGACGGCGGACTTCGGCCAGCCCGCGAGCCTGCCGGCGCTGCTGGATCGCGTGCAGCCATCGGTGGTGGTCAATGCGGCGGCCTATACCGCCGTGGATCGCGCCGAGCGGGACATCGAGGCCGCCTTCGCCGCCAATGCGCAGGCCCCGGGCGTGATCGCGCGCTGGTGCCAGGCGCAGGGCGTGCCGTTCGTGCATTACTCCACCGACTACGTGTTCGACGGCGAAGGTTCCGCGCCCTATCGCGAGGACGAGCCGACGGCGCCGCTGGGTGTGTATGGCACCAGCAAGCGCGATGGCGAAGACGCCGTGCGCGCTGCCGGTGGCCGCCACCTGATCTTCCGTACCGCATGGGTGTATGCCGAGCACGGCGCGAACTTCCTGCGCACGATGCTGCGCCTGGCCGCAGAGCGCGACCATCTGCGTGTGGTGGCCGACCAGATCGGCACGCCGACGCCGGCTGCGCTGATCGCCGATGTCACCGCGCTCGCGCTGCAGCATCCTGCCGCGCTCTCCGGTACCTGGCACCTCACCGCCAGTGGCCAGACCAGCTGGCACGGCTTCGCTAAAGCGATCTTCGCCGAAGCGCTGGCAACCGGTGTCCTGCACAGGGTGCCGGTGGTTGAAGCGATTCCGGGTGCCGAGTATCCGACCCCGGCGCGGCGGCCGGCCTGGTCGGTGCTGGACAACAGCGCCCTGCAGCAGGCGCTGGGCATCGTGCTGCCGCCGTGGCAGGACGGCCTGAAGCAGGTCATGGCCGCGATCGCGCGCGGCTGAGGGCACGCCGCAATTGCTGCGGCGCATCCCAGCCGGATGCGGGTGTGCCGCTAGAATGCGGGCATCCTTACCGTGTGGGACAGCAAAGCGATGGACAAGTCCAATACCGGCGGCAAGCGCAGCAAGCGCTATGCCAGCGCGGCCCAGGCGCTGGAGGGCGTGGTCGCCGATGGCCAGACGCTGGCCGTCGGCGGCTTCGGCCTGTGTGGCATACCCGAGGCACTGATCGCAGCCTTGCGCGACAGTGGAGTCAAGGGCCTGACCGTGATCTCCAACAACGCCGGCGTCGATGGCTTCGGCCTGGGCCAACTGCTGGAAACACGCCAGATCAGCAGGATGATTTCGTCGTACGTGGGCGAGAACAAGGAGTTCGAGCGCCAGTTCCTGGCCGGTGAGCTGGAGCTGGAATTCAATCCACAGGGCACCCTGGCCGAGCGCCTGCGTGCCGGCGGCGCCGGAATTCCTGCCTTCTTCACTGCCACCGGCTACGGCACGGTGGTGGCCGAAGGCAAGGAGACCCGCGAATTCGACGGCAGGCACTATGTGCTGGAAACCGCGCTGCGTGCCGACGTTGCCCTGGTGAAGGCGTGGAAGGCCGACGAAGCCGGCAACCTGGTGTTCCGCAAGACCGCGCGCAATTTCAATCCTGCCTGCGCGATGGCCGGCAAGGTGTGCATCGCCGAAGTGGAAGAGGTGGTGCCGGTCGGTGCGATCGATCCGGACCAGGTGCATCTGCCGGGGATCTATGTGCATCGCATCGTGCACAACGCGCATCCTGAAAAGCGAATCGAGCAGCGCACCGTGCGTGCGGAGGGCAACTGACATGGCGTGGACCCGCGATGAGATGGCGGCCCGCGCCGCCCGTGAACTGACCGACGGTGCCTATGTGAACCTGGGCATCGGCCTGCCGACCCTGGTCGCCAACCACATTCCCGAGGGCGTGGACGTGTGGCTGCAATCCGAGAACGGCCTGCTTGGCATCGGCCCGTTCCCGACCGAAGCCGAGGTCGATGCCGACCTGATCAACGCCGGCAAGCAGACCGTGACCGCGCGCGCCGGTGCCAGCTACTTCGGCAGCCATGACAGTTTCGCCATGATCCGTGGCGGCCACATCAATCTGGCCATTCTTGGCGCGATGCAGGTGACCGACAAGGGCGATCTGGCGAACTGGATGGTGCCCGGCAAGATGGTCAAGGGCATGGGCGGCGCGATGGACCTGGTGGCCGGCGTGCAGCGCGTGGTGGTGCTGATGGAGCACACCGCGAAGAACGGCGAGCACAAGGTGCTGGCCGAATGCACGCTGCCGTTGACCGGCGTGGGCGTGGTCGACCGCATCATCACCGATCTGGCTGTGTTCGACGTGACCGATGCCGGTCTGGTGCTGGTGGAGACCGCGCCGGGGGTTGGCGAGGACGAACTGAAGGAAAAGACCGGCGTGCCGTTCCGGCGTGCCTGAGTCCGGCGGGGCGGCCTCGTGCCGCCCCGACACTGCCTGGCGATCCCGATGCTGTTTCCACACGAACTGCCCGATGCCGACGTCCGTCATGTTCCGGGCTGGCTGCTGCCGGATCGGGCGGATGCGCTGCAGCGGACACTGGGCGAACAGGTGGCCTGGGATGTGCACCGCATCCGGATGTTCGGTCACTGGGTGGATTCGCCGCGGCTGAGCAGTTGGATCGGCGATCCGCAGGCGCGCTACCGGTATTCCGGCGCCGAGTTCGTCCCGCGGCCCTGGCTGCCGGCTTTGCAGGCGCTGCGCGTGCGATTGCAGGAAGAGGGTATCGGCCGGTTCAACAGCGTGCTGCTCAATCGATACCGCGATGGTGGCGATTACATGGGGTGGCACAGCGACGACGAACCCGAACTGGGACCGGCGCCGGTGATCGCTTCACTGAGCCTGGGTGCGGCGCGGCGTTTCCTGCTGCGACGACGCGACGAGCCGGCACGCAAGGCGGAGTTCCTGCTGGGCCATGGCGATCTGCTGTTGATGGCCGGCAGCACCCAGCGCTTCTATCAGCACGCGTTGCCGAAGATGGCGCGGGCCCAGGGCGAGCGGATCAACCTGACATTCCGTTGGATCACGCCGCGCTGAGCGAGGGATCAGCGCGGTGCTGCGGCGCTGTCGTTCTGCCCACTGACCAGCGTCCAGCCGACCACGTCCTGCGCGATCTGCTGCAGGCCACGTTCGAACGCCGCCGCAACCGCCGGCACATCGGTACTGCCAACGGGCTGCGCCTGGCGGAAGGTGCGATCAGCGACCACGCGCTGGTCGGCCACGTGGATCAGCTTGGCATTGAGTTCGATCACCACCGTCGGCGTGGTCTGGCCCTGGTAGTCCGATTCGAAACGACGGATGTCCGTGGACAGCTTGTAATCGGCGCGGATACCGGCGGCGGTGCGGGCCACGCCGTTGATGCGGCCGGAGTCCTCGAAACCGCGCAGCAGCGTGTCCTCGATCATGTCGGTGGCCGGCTGGGCCCAGCTGGCACCCCTGTAGATCTCCAGCTCCGACGGCGTGGGACGCACGTTGATGCGCGGGCTGTCGACCATGCGCGCCGCGCTGGGTTTGGCCAGCACCAGCTGCCAGGCGACCTGGGGCCAGCTGGGATCGACCTTCACCTGCACGGCAGGCGAGTACAGGGTGACGGGATTCTTGTCGCCGCTGCCGAGGATCGAGCAGCCCGACAGCAGCGCCAGGGCCAGGCCTGGCAGCAGCAGGCGTGGGAAGAGGGTCGGGCTCATTTGGGTTCGAACTCCTTCGGGGCATCGCGGCCGAGCAGATAGCGCGCGGGGTTGTTCTCGAGGCGGTCGCTGACCCGGCGCAGGTCGCGGATCAGGCCACGCAGTTCGGTCAGGGTCGGGCCCAGCTGGCCGAGCCCGTCATTGGCGAAGCTGTTGATCGCGGCGCGGTTCTCGCCAAGGATCGAATCGGCATTGCCGGCAGCCGAATCGAGCTTGACCAGGGTAGCGTCGAGCTTGTCGATGATGCCCGGCAGCTGCTGCACCAGGTTCCTGTCGAGGCGCTCGATGGTGCCGTTGGTGGTCTTCAGCGTGGTGTCCAGGCTGCGTGCGGCATCGCGCGCGCTGAGCAGCAGCGCCTGTGTGCCCTGGTCGCGGTCGGCCAGTCCGCCGCTGATGGTTTCCAGGTTGGCCAGGGTCGCGTTGATCGACGCCACGTTGCGATCGCTGAGGATCTGGTCCATGCGCTCGACGATGCGGTTGGCCACATCGGTGATGTTCTGCAGTGCCGAAGGCGTGGTCGGGATGATCGGCGCCGGGTCCTTGTTGACCGTGGTCAGTGCCGGCGACTGCGGCGTGCCACCGCTGAGCTGGATGATCGACGGACCGGTCAGGCTGGTGATCGCCAGCTTGGCACGGGTATCGGTCTTCACCGGCGTGGTGGAGTTCAGGCGGATGCGCGCCACCACCTGGCGCGGATCGTCCGGTACCAGGTTCAGCTCGATGATCGAGCCGACCGCGATGCCGTTGTACTGCACCGGGCTGCCGACCGACAGGCCGGTCACCGCCTCGCGGAACACCACGCGGTATTCCTGCCAGGTGCGGTCGGATGAGTACTTGGCCGCCCACAGGCCGAAGGCCAGCAGGGCCAGGCCGGTGATCAGGGTGAACGCGCCGATCAGCACGTAGTTGGCTTTGGTTTCCATGGCTCAGGCACTCTCGATCTGTTCACCACGCGCGGCACGCGCACGTGGTCCGTGGAAGTATTCCTGGATCCACGGATGATCCAGTTTCTCGATTTCCGCAAGCGGTGCGTTGGCGATCACCTTGTGATCGGCCAGCACGGCGACGCGGTCGCAGATGGCGTACAGCGTGTCCAGGTCATGGGTGATCAGGAACACGGTCAGGCCCAGCGCTTCCTGCAGGGTCTTGATCAGCCGGTCGAAGGCCGCCGCGCCGATCGGGTCCAGGCCGGCGGTCGGTTCGTCCAGAAACAGCAGCGGCGGGTCCAGTGCCAGCGCGCGGGCCAGGCCGGCACGCTTGCGCATGCCGCCGGACAGCTGCGAGGGCAGCTTGTTGATCGCATCGGCGGGCAGGCCGGCCAGCTTCACCTTCAGCAGTGCCAGCTCGTAGTGCCAGCGTTCGGGAAGGTCGCGATGATGCTCCTTCAGCGGAACCTGCACGTTCTCGCCGACGGTCAGCGAGGAGAACAGCGCGCCATCCTGGAACAGCACGCCGGTGTTGCGCTCGATATGCAGCCGGCTTTCGGCATCGTCGGCACGCGCATCGCGGCCGAGCACTTCGATCTGTCCTTCATCCGGTACGCGCAGGCCCAGGATCGAGCGCATCAGCACGGACTTGCCGGTGCCCGAGCCGCCGACGACGCCGAGGATCTCGCCGCGCCGCACGTCCAGGTCGAGGTCCTCATGGACGGTCTGGCTGCCGAAGCGGTTGACCAGCCCGCGCACGCGGATGGCCAGGTCATGGCCATCGTCATCACGCATCTCGAAGGTGCCGGAACCGGAGGTCGTGTTCATGTCACCAGTCCATATGCATGAACCACAACGCCGCAAAGGCGTCGATGATGATCACCAGCGAGATGGTCTGCACCACGCTGGATGTGGTGCGCTCGCCGACCGACTGCGCGGTGCCGGTGACCTTCAGGCCCTCCAGGCAGCCGATCAGGCCGATCACCACCGCGAAGACGGGCGCCTTGGACAGGCCGACCAGCATGTGCCGCACCTCCATCGTGTCGTGCATCCGCGCGATGTACATCTGCGGCGGAATGTCCAGATCGAACGCGCCGACCGTGATGCCGCCGGCCAGGCCGGCAATCATCGCGATGAAGGTCAGCAGCGGCAGGGTCACCAGCAGCGCGAACAGGCGCGGCAGTACCAGCAGGTCGATCGGGTCCAGGCCCAGCGTGCGCATCGCATCGATCTCCTCGCGGGCCTTCATCGCGCCGATCTGCGCGGTGAACGCGCTTGCCGTGCGGCCGGCCAGCACGATCGCGGTCAGCAGCACGGCGAACTCGCGCAGGAAGGCGATGTTGACCAGCTCGACCACGTAGATCTCCGCGCCGAAGTCGCGGAGGATGGTCGAGCCCAGGAACGCGATCACCGCACCGACCAGATAGGACAGCAGCGCCACCAGCGGCACGGCGTCCAGGCCCACCTGTTCCATCTGGTGCACGGTGGCGGTGAGGCGGAAGCGCCGCGGCTGCTTGACCAGGCGAGCGGTCTTGACCATCGCCTCGCCGAGGAAGCTGGCCAGGGCCACGATGTTGTGGCCGGTGCCATGCATGCTGACGCCCAGCCGTTCCAGCGCGGCCAGCACGCCGAAGTCGCGCTTGGGCTTGGGCCGATCGTCGGCCACTTCCTCGATGGTGCACACCAGGGCCTGGTGATCCGGCCGGAACTGCAGCGCATCCTCACCGAGGTCGGCGCGATGGGCCACGCGCAACAGCTGCAGTACGCCGGCCGAATCCAGCTGCTCGATGCCCGTGGCGTCAATGCCGGTCAGTTTGTCGGGAACGGCGCGCAGCACCTCGGCCGCGGCCAGCGCGGTCTTCAAGGTCCAGTGGCCGGACAGGCGGATCAGCCCGGGGTCGTGGGCGTCCTGTTCGAGCTGGGGGGCGAGGTTCTGGGTCACGTGGGCCATTCGGGTCGCAGCATAACCGTTCTGTATTGTGCTTCGCGTTGAACCAGGATGAATTCCTCCGGCGGGGCCCGGCCTAGGTAATACTACGGCGCATGTCCGCAGACGCTCACACGATCCCCACGCCCCAGGCCACCTACGCGCAGCGCGTGGCCTTCGTTTCCGAGATCGCCGGCCGCCTCCACAGCTACGGCACCACGGCCCAGCGTCTGGAAACGGCCGTGGTCGCACTGGCAAAACAGCTCGATCTCGATTGTGAACCGTGGTCTAACCCCACCGGCATCATCCTCAGCTTCAGCGACCCGGCCCAGGCGATCGGCTCCAGCGACATCACCCGCGTGATCCGCCTGGCACCGGGCGAGAACGACCTGCACAAGCTCAGTGTCGCCGACCGGATCGCCGAGGAAGTGGCCAACGGGCGGATGAGCATCGCGCAGGGGCACACCGCGCTGCGTCAGCTGGACAAGGATCCCGGCCGTCGCGGCAAGCTCCGCACCATTCTCTCGTTCACGCTCGGCGCGGCCGGCGTCGCCGGCATGTGGAAGCTGCCCTGGCTGGACATCGCCACCGCCGGTGTCATCGGCCTGATGATCGGCCTGCTCGGCATGGTCACCGACCGTCGCCCGGCGACCCGCGAGGCCGCCGAGGCGCTGGCCGCGCTGCTGGCCGGCCTGGTTGCCACCTTGGTCGCTTCGTTTGTCGGCGCGCTCAACCTCAACACGGTGATCATCGCCTCGCTGGTGGTGCTGCTGCCCGGCATGTCGCTGACCAATGCGGTCAACGAACTGGCCAGCCAGCACTGGGTGTCAGGCACCGCGCGGTTTGCCGGTGCGCTGACCACGATCATGAAACTGAGCGTCGGCGCGATGATCGCGGTGACCCTGGCCGATGTGCTGGGCCTGGACCCGGTGATCCGTGCCTCGCGACCGCAGGGACCGTGGGTGGAGTGGGGGTCGCTGCTGACCGCGGCCTTCGCCTTCGCGATGCTGTTCAAGGCCAGCCGTCGCGATTATCCCTGGGTGATTGCCGCGTCCGTGGCCGGCTATGCCATTTCCAAGTTTGGCGGGCACGCCTGGGGGGCACCGGCAGGCATCTTCCTGTCGGCGATGGTGCTGACCGCCGGTGGCAACCTGTTCGGTCGGCTGGCCGGGCGTCCGGGTGCGATCATCCGCCTGCCGGGCATCATCATGATGGTCCCTGGCAGCACCAGCCTGCGTGGCGTGCTGACGCTCGTCCAGCAGCAGGATGTCGGTGCCGGCCAGAGCGTGTTCCTGACCGTGCTCAACGTGGTGATGGCACTGGTGGCGGGCCTGCTGTTCGGCAACCTCTTGATGCCGGCGCGCAAGACGTTGTGATGGAATGAAGAACGCCGGCTTGCGCCGGCGTTCTTCATTCTTTCCGATCCGGCCTCAGGCCTTCTTGATCAGGAAATCTTCCGGCTTCTTGCTGCCCTTGGCGGTCAGCTCGGCCATCCAGCGCGGCTGCTTGCCACGGCCGGTCCAGGTTTCCTTCGGGTTGGCCGGGTTGCGGTACTTCGGGGCGACCTTGCCCAGCTTGCGGCCGGCGGTCTTGGACGGCGCCGCTGCCTTGCGGGCGCGTGGCTTGGCAGCCGTGGTAGCGGTACCGAACAACTCCTCGATGGTGTAACCCTCGGTCTTGGCCAGCTTGCTCAGCTGGGCCCGCACCTTGGCGATCGGGCGACGCTTGGCGACGATGGTCTGCTGCTTTTTCGCGGTGCGGATCAATGCGCCCAGCTCGCGTGCCGACAGGCCGGTCAGGTCGATGCTCATCTACGGTTACTCCGGAAACTAATAAGGGACAGGGACGAGCCGGTCCGTGGCGTCGGCGCACAGGATAATGATGAATTAAATCCAGTACAAATCATGCAGGTCAGGGTATGGCGATGGACCGACTGCATCGTGACCATTTTGACCGGATTATGTCCAGCTGCATATTCACCGGCCCACCGCCGGTGCAAAGAAAAAGACCGGGGCATGCCCCGGTCCGGTCACTCAACCCTGCAGGCGTTGCAGCAGGGTAGCCTTATCCAGGCTTTCGGCTTCGCTTGCACGTCGCGAGCGGTACTCGTACGTGCCGGCCGCCAGGCCGCGCTCGCTGACCACCACGCGATGCGGGATGCCGATCAACTCCATGTCGGCAAACATCGCACCCGGGCGCAGCCCGCGATCATCCAGCGCGGCATCGAGACCGGCATCGCGCAGTTCCTGCAGCAGGCCGGCAGCGGCTTCGGCCACAGCGGTATCGCCCTTGGGGTTGATGACGCACACCACCACCTGCCACGGCGCCATCGCGTCCGGCCAGATGATGCCGGCATCGTCATGATTCTGTTCGATCGCGGCAGCGACCACGCGCGAGATGCCGATCCCGTAGCAGCCCATTGCCATCACTGCGGCCTTGCCGTTCTCGTCCAGTACGGTGGCGTCCAGTGCTTCGGCGTACTTGCGGCCAAGCTGGAACACGTGGCCGACTTCGATGCCACGGGCGATCTTCAACTCGCCGCCGTCCAGCGCACGGTCACCGGCACGCACGTTGCGGATATCGACCACTTCCGGTTCCGGCAGGTCGCGGCCCCAGTTGACTCCAGCCAGGTGGAAGCCCGCTTCATTGGCACCGACCACGAAATCGGACATCGCCGCCACTTCGCGGTCGGCCACCACGCGGATCGCCTTGGCCGGTGAAACCGGGCCGAGGAAGCCGGGCACGCTGCCCAGGTACTCGGCGATCTCTGCTTCGCTGGCAAAGCGCTGCTCTTCCAGGCCGGGAACCTTGCCCAGCTTGATCTCGTTGACCTCGTGGTCGCCACGGACCAGCACCAGCACGAACCCTTCGGCGGTCATCAGCGCCACCGACTTCACCGTGCGCTGCAGGGCGATGCCGAGCAGGGCGGCAACGTCCTCGCAGGTCTTCTGGGTGGGGGTCTCGACCTTGCGCATCGTCTCGCCGGCTGCCGCGCGCGGTGCCGGTTCCGCGGCGATCGCCGCTTCCATGTTGGCCGCGTAGTCCGAGCCGGTGGAGAACACCAGCGCGTCCTCGCCCGAATCGGCGATCACATGGAATTCCTGCGACGCGTCGCCACCGATCGCGCCGGAATCGGCCTGCACCATGCGGAAGTCCAGGCCCAGCCGGGTGAAGATGCGGCTGTAGGCGGCCTTCATGTTCTCGTACTCGCGCACCAGGCACTCATCGTGCAGGTGGAACGAATAGGCGTCCTTCATCAGGAATTCGCGTGCACGCATCACGCCGAAGCGCGGGCGGATCTCATCGCGGAACTTGGTCTGGATCTGATAGAAGTTCACCGGCAGCTGCTTGTAGCTGGACAGTTCGCTGCGCGCGAAGTCGCATGCGGCTTCCTCGGCGGTCGGGCTGTAGCAGAACACCTGGTCCTTGCGATCCTTGATCTTCAGCAGCTGCGGCCCGAACTTCTGCCAGCGGCCGGTCTGCTCCCACAGCTCCTTGGGCTGGATGGTCGGAATCTGGAACTCCACGGCACCGGCGCGATCCATTTCCTCCCGCACGATGCGTTCGACCTTGCGCAGCACGCGCAGTCCCAGCGGCGACCAGGTGTACAGGCCGGAGGCGAGCTTGCGGATCATGCCCGCACGCAGCATCAGGCGGTGGCTGGTCAGCTCCGCGTCGCTGGGGGTTTCCTTGGTGGTGTGCAGGTGGAACTGGGAGAGGCGCATCGTCGGCTTCGGTCTACGGCAGAGATCCCTATTCTGCCAGCCCGGGCGGGGGGAGGGTATCGGCAGGGCTGCGCCCTGCACCCGCCTCAAGCAACTTCAACTGCCACAGCAACAGCGGGCTTCGCGTGGGATGGCGGGGTGGATCCGGTGGCAGGGGACGCCGTAAACCCGTCCATGGGGGCTTGGTCGCGGCGTCCATGCCGCTCACACCCCTGCCACCGGACCCACCCCGCTTTCGACAGATCTCTGCGACCTGCCAGGACATGCCTTGGGGTCAGATCCGTTTTCCTGCGGAAACGGATCTGACCCCATTTTGGATTCCATGTAGCCCCATGGATGGCTTTACGGCGTGTCCTGCCAGCCCACACCGCCCCGCCAGACCAGCAGAAAACCAGAGCCGCTTTGGCATTTGACGTTGCCGTTGCCTGAAGCAGGTGCAGGGCGCAGCCCTGCCGACCACTCAACCGGCTGCTGGGCAGTAGGCCTTGATGCTGGCTTCAGCCAGTCCCTTCTGCGCGGTGCGCTGCTCCGCGGTCAGTACGGTGTCGCCCTTGCCGTCGCCGTCGGTGTCCTGCATCACCTGGCCGGAGCCTTCCAGCAGGGCCAGGTTGGCACGGGCGGTGCTGCACTGCTCCGGTACGGGTGCGGCCGGGCGTTCGGCGCTGTCGGCCGATGGCGCCGAGCGCGCCTGCGCCCGGGTCTCGTAGGTCCTGCCTGCTGGCGGGGTTTCCGAATACTGGGTGACGCCGTTGGCGTCCTTCCACTTGTAGACGGGGCCGGCCATGGCACTGGTACTGGCCAACAGCAGCAGGCATCCCAGGCAGGACAGGGCACGCATGGCAAACTCCGCAGAATGGGCGTAGAACGCCGATTGCAGCATTGGCACCGACCGCTGGCAAGTCGATTAAACTGGATTCCATGGACCCGATCACACCGCCGCCGCGTTCGCGCACGATTTACCTGCTGCCCAACCTGTTCACCACTGCGGGCCTTTTCGCGGGCTTCTACGCGATCATCGCCGCTGCCAACGGGGATTTCGTCAATGCCAGCATCGCGGTGTTCGTGGCGGCGGTGATGGACGGCCTGGATGGCCGCGTCGCGCGCCTGACCGGCACCAGCAGCGAGTTCGGCGTGCAGTACGACTCGCTGGCCGACCTGGTCAGCTTCGGCATGGCGCCGGCACTGGTGATGTACCACTGGTCGCTGTCCTGGCTGAAATTCGATGATCCCCTGCTGGGCCGTGTCGGCTGGGCCGTGGCCTTCCTGTACGCCGCATGCGCGGCGCTGCGCCTGGCCCGCTTCAATACCCAGGTCGCGGTGGTGGACAAGCGCTGGTTCGTCGGCCTGGCCAGCCCGGCTGCTGCCGGGCTGATGATGTCGTTCGTCTGGGCCTTCGCCGATGGCAACCTGGGCTGGGATGGCAATCAGCTGCGCTATGTGGCGCTGGCGGTGACGCTGGTCGCTGCGCTGCTGATGGTCAGCCGCATCCGCTTCTGGAGCTTCAAGGGCGGTGCCGCCAAGGATTCCCGATCCGACCGGGTGCCGTTCCTGGTCCTGGCACTGGTACCGATGGCCATCGCGATCGCGGTGATCGACCTGCCGCGCGTCCTGTTCGCCGTGGGCATCCTGTATGCCCTGTCCGGCCCGGTGATGTGGGCGGTGCAGCGCCTGCGCAAGAAGTCCGAGGCCGCGTGAGCCAGGATCTGCCCGTGCTGTGGTCACCGGCCCAGCAGGCCTGGCTGCAGGCGATGGGCTATACCGTCTATCACGACGGCCAGCTCGCCGCGGAGCTGGACGCTGCATTGCAGCTGAGCGTGGCCGACGCCGATGCGGCCAGCCCGGCAGCGCAGTCTCAGTCACGCCAGCCCGAACCGGCAGCGGTGGAGCCGGCACCGCGCCAGCCGCGGAGTCCGTCGCCGCCGCCTCGCACCGCGCCCGCCGTGGTGTCGGCAACCGAACCGCAGGCGGCACGCGCAGCCTCGGCGGGCACCACCCGGCAGCCGGCGGTACGTCTGCCTGATCGCCTGCAGATCGCGCTGCTGCGCGCGTCCGGCTGCAATCCGAACGATGCCGCGACGCAGGCGCTGATGGACAGCTGGCCGTTGGAGCAGCTGCGCCGTGATCCAGCCGCCAAGCGCGCGCTGTGGCCGCAGCTGCGCGCCCTGCGCAAGCGGGGCGCGCCGTGAGTGCGGTCAGCCAGCCCGGTCCGGTGCGCCTGCGGGCGCTGCGCGAGAGCGATCTTGCCGAGGTGATGGCGATCGAGGTGCGTGGCTATCCCTTCCCGTGGACCCGCGGCATTTTCATCGATTGCCTGCGTGCGGGTTATCCCGGTCTGGCAATGGAGCGCGATGGCCAGCTGCTCGGCTACGGCGTGCTGAGCATCGCTGCCGACGAGGCGCATGTGCTGAACATCTGCATCGATCCGCTGATGCAGTCACGCGGGCTGGGGCGGCAGCTGCTGCGTGCGCTGGTGCAGCTGGCTGGTGATCGCGGTGCCCAGCGTGTGTTCCTGGAAGTGCGCCCGTCCAATGCGCCGGCGCTGGCGCTGTATCACAGCGAAGGGTTCAACGAGATCGGCCGGCGTCCGCGCTATTACCCGGCCGCGCAGGGGCGCGAGGACGCGGTGGTGATGGCGATCGAGCTGGTCGAGGGCGACCTGCAGACGATGCCGCCGCTGTAACCGGCATGCGCCGCGTTGCCCGCCGGTACGGCCGGGCGCTGGCGGCAGGTGCCAACCTTGGCGGGCACGTGTGGCTCACGCCAGCCGCAGGGCCAGCACTCCGCTGACGATCAGCGACGCCGCCAGCCAGCGCACGCGCGGTATCCGTTCGCGCAGCAGGAATGCCGAGATCAGCAGGGCGAACAGGATCGATGACTCGCGCAGGGCCGACACCATCGCGACCGGTGCCTGGGTCATCGCCCACAGTGCCATCGCATAGGACGCGGTGGTGCCCACGCCGCCGGCCAGGCCCAGCGGCCAATGCTGGCGCGCATAGGTCAGCACCGCGCTGCGGCGGGTGTACAGCGCCCACAGTGGCAGCGGGATGCCCGACAGCAGGAACAGCCACAACGTGTAGGCCAGCGGGCTGCCCGACAGGCGCGCGCCGTGCGCATCGACCAGGGTGTAGGTTGCGATCATCGTCGCCGTCAGCAGCGGCAGGCCGAGCTGGCCTGCGCGCGCGCCCAGTGCCATGGCCAGGATGCCGCTGCTGACCAGCGCCACGCCCAGCCACGCCGCTGCGGGCAGTGATTCGCCGAGCACGGTGCCAGCCAGCGCGACCAGGATCGGTGCGCAACCGCGCATGAGCGGATACGCCAGGCTCATGTCCACCTGCTGATAGCAGCGCGCGACCAGCGCGTAATAGACCACCTGCAGCAGTACCGAGGCCGCCAGCCACGGCCAGCTGGTCACGTCCGGCAGAGGAAGGAGAGGCAGCAGCGCGGCGGACAGCAGTGCGGCGCTGCCGGTGACGAGCACGGTGCCGAGGAGCTTGTCGGCGCCACGCTTGACGATGGCGTTCCAGCTGGCATGCAGCGCGGCAGCGGCGAGAACCAGCAGGAAGATCGAAAGCGGCATCCTCTGATGATGCCAAAAGACCTGGGCGGGTGCGGACCTGGATCCGCACCCGCCGGTCGGCTGTTACAGCTTCGCGCGTTGTTCGCGCAGGCCGGCCAGCTGGGTGTTCCAGTCGGCCAGGCGCACGCGCTCCTGCTCGACCACCGCAGCCGGCACCTTGTCGGTGAACCGGGCCAGCTTGGTTTCGCTCTTCTCCTGCTCGCCTTCCACGCGCTTGATCTCCTTGTCCAGGCGTGCACGTTCGGCATCCAGATCGACCAGGCCTTCCAGCGGCACCAGCAGCTTCAACTCACCGACGATGGCGGCGGCCGCAGGCGGAGCGCTACCGCCTTCGCCCAGCCACTGCACGCTGTCCAGCTTCAGCAGGAACGACAGCGACGCACTGAAGCGTTCGACGCGGGCACGATCCTGCTGCTGGCCGGCCTGCAGGCGCAGGGGCACCAGCCTGGACGGTGCGACGTTCAGTTCGCTGCGCACGCGGCGCACCGCGCTGATCACCGCCTTGAGCCATTCGACGTCGGCCTCGGCCTGGGCGAAATCGCCCTGGAACTCGGCTGCGGTCGGGTAGGGGCGCAGCGACAGCGTGGTTTCGGCCAGGCCCAGGCGCGGGGCGAGCTGCTGCCACAGCTGTTCGGTGATGAACGGCGTCAACGGGTGCAGCAGGCGCAGCAGGGCTTCCAGCACATACAGCAGGGTGTGGCGGGTGCTTTCGGCATCCGCTGCGTCGCTGCCGCTCAGGGCCGGCTTGCTCAGTTCGAGGAACCAGTCGCAGAACGCATTCCAGGCAAACTCATACAGGCACTGCGCCAGCAGGTCGAAGCGGTAGGCGGCGAAGTGGCCCTGCGCTTCAGCGGTGGTGGCCGCCAGGCGTGCAAGGATCCAGCGCTCGGCATCGGTGCGCGGTGTCGGCACGCCGCTGAACGCCGCACCTTCGGTGTTCATCAGCGCGAAGCGGCTGGCATTCCACAGCTTGTTGCAGAAGTTCTTGTAGCCTTCGGCACGGTTCATGTCGAACTTGATGTCGCGGCCATGGGTGGCCAGCGCCGCGATGGTGAAGCGCAGCGCGTCGGCGCCGTGGGCGGCGATGCCGTCCGGGAACTCCCTGCGCGTGGCTTTCTCGATCTTCTCCACCATCTTCGGCTGCATCAGGCCGCCGGTGCGCTTGGCGACCAGGTCATCGATGCTGATGCCATCGATGATGTCCAGCGGGTCCAGCACGTTGCCCTTGCTCTTGGACATCTTCTGGCCTTGTCCGTCGCGGATCAGGCCGGTGAAGTAGACGTCCTTGAACGGAATCTTTCCGGTCAGGTTGTCGGTGGCCATGATCATGCGGGCCACCCAGAAGAAAATGATGTCGAAGCCGGTGACCAGCACCGACGACGGCAGGTAGCGGTCGAAGCCACGCTCGGCCATGGCCTGTTCGTTCGGCCAGCCCAGGGTGGAGAACGGCCACAGCTGGGAGGAGAACCACGTTTCCAGCACGTCGCTTTCCTGGTTCAGCACGACATCGCTGCCGAGCTTGTGCTTTGCCCGCACCTCATCCTCGCTGCGACCGACGTAGCAGGTGCCGGTGGCAGCGTCGAACCACGCCGGAATGCGGTGGCCCCACCACAGCTGGCGGCTGATGCACCAATCCTGGATGTTGGCCATCCAGTGACGGTAGGTGTTGATCCAGTTCGGCGGCACGAAGGAGATGCTGCCCGGCTTCCCATCGGTACCTTCGACCAGCTCCAGGCCGCGCTTGGCCAGCTCGTCCATCTTCACGAACCACTGGTCGGTCAGGTACGGCTCGATCACCTGGCCGGTGCGGTCGCCGCGCGGCACCTGCAGCTTGTGCGCCTTGGTCTCGACCAGGATGCCCAGGTCTTCCAGCTCGGACAGCACGGCCTTGCGTGCTTCATAGCGGTCCAGGCCCTGGAAGCGTTCCGGGGCGTTCTCATTCAGCGCCGCCACCGGAGTGAACAGGTTGATCATCGGCAGGCTGTGGCGCACCCCGACCTGGTAATCGTTGAAGTCATGCGCGGGCGTGACCTTGACCACGCCGGTACCGAACGCGCGGTCCACGTAATCATCGGCGATCACCGGCACGCGGCGGCCGGTCAGCGGCAGCACCACGGTCTTGCCGATCAGGTGTGCGTACCGCTCGTCTTCCGGATGCACCATCACGGCGGTGTCGCCCAGCAGGGTCTCCGGGCGGGTGGTGGCCACCACCAGGTAATCGCGGGTCTCGCGCAGGGTTTCGTTACCGTCGGCGTCGCGCTCGACGTGCTCGTAGCTGAGGCCGTCATCGAGCTGATAGGCGATCGACCACAGGAAACCGTCTTCTTCGGCGCTCTCCACTTCCAGGTCGGAGATGGCGGTCTTCAGCACCGGATCCCAGTTGACCAGACGCTGGCCGCGGTAGATCAGACCCTGCTCATGCCAGCGCACGAAGGCCTCGATCACCGCCGCCGAGGGCTGCGGGTCCATGGTGAAGGTGCTGCGCGACCAGTCGGCCGACGTGCCGAGGCGGCGCATCTGTCGTTCGATGGTGTCGCCGGACTGCTGCTTCCACTCCCAGACCTTGCCGATGAAGCCTTCGCGGCCCAGCGAGTCACGGGTTTCGCCCTTGCCTTCCAGCGCCAGGTTGCGGCTGACCACCATCTCGGTGGCGATGCCGGCGTGGTCGGTGCCGACCTGCCACAGCGTGTCGTAGCCGCGCATGCGGTGGTAACGCACCAGCGCATCCATCAGGGTCTGCTGGAAGGCGTGTCCCATGTGCAGCGTACCCGTCACATTCGGCGGTGGCAGCAGGATGGTGTACGGCTCGCCCTGGCCGGACGGCTTGAAGTGGCCGGCCTTCTCCCAGGCCTCGTAGAGGTCGGTCTCGAAGGACTTCGGGTCGTAGCTGGAGGCGAGTTGGGTCATGCGGGGGGAACCAGGAGGTAATCGTTGAAGGATCAGGGCGCGGCGGCGGCCCATCAAGGGGGCCGCGGGGCGCTCACATGTCGTGCTTGTTCAGGTCGTAACCGGCGGCCTTGTACTGGCGCCACCGTTCGCGCAGCGGTTCGCGCGCTTCAGGGTCGGCCGGGACCACTTCCAGCACGCGCTCGCACTGGCCCAGCCAGGGGTCGTCGCGCAGGTTGATCACCAGCGGGCGGGCCGGCGCCTCGGTGCCGGGCACGGCGATCAGTACCAGCGCTTCTTCCTCGTCCATGTCCTCGCCGGCAATCTGATGCGGGATGTAGGCGTCGTCATCGAACGCCCACAGCAGTTCGTCCAGTTCCTCGGCCTGGGCCTGGTCGCGCGCCAGCACCAGGGTGAACAGGCCGGCATCGTTGGCCTTGCGTGCCAGCTCGCAGACCAGGCGCAACGGCTCGGTCAGGAAACGGGGCTTGGCGATCAGGTAGAAGTCGGCGCGGGGCATGGCAGGGTCCGGAACAGGCGGGGGCCCGGCCTGGCCGGGCGAGGCCCTGGCCGGCGGTGGCCGGCCAGGGTCTGGTACAGCATCAGGCGCGGGCGGCCTGGTCCAGCAGCCACTGGCTCAGCAGGCCGACCGGGCGGCCGGTGGCCATGCCACGCTTGCCCTCGTCGCTGGCGACGCCGGCGATGTCCAGGTGAGCCCAGCGCTGGCCTTCGGCGAAGCGCGACAGGAAGCAGCCGGCGGTGATGGCGCCGGCCCAGCGGCCGCCGATGTTGTAGACGTCGGCGAAGGTCGAATCCAGCATCGGCTGGTACTCATCCCACAGCGGCAGGCGCCAGGCGCGGTCGAACACGTGCTCGCCGGCGGCCAGCAGCTCGTTGGCCAGGTCGTCGTGCTTGCTCATCAGGCCCGCGGTCTGGTGACCGAGGGCGACCATGCAGGCGCCGGTCAGGGTGGCGACGTCGACCAGCGCGGCCGGCTCGAAGCGCTGCGCGTAGGTCAGCGCATCGCACAGGATCAGGCGGCCTTCGGCGTCGGTGTTGCCGACTTCGATGGTCTTGCCCGACATCGAGGTGATGACGTCGGACGGGCGGTAGGCGTTGCCGTCGATGGCGTTCTCCACGGCCGGCACCACCACCACCAGGTTCAGCGGCAGCCTGGCCTTGACCGCAGCGACGAAGGTGCCGATGACGTTGGCGCCGCCGCACATGTCGTACTTCATTTCCTCGATGCCGCCCTGGGTCTTCAGATTGACGCCACCGGTATCGAAGGTGATGCCCTTGCCGACCAGCACATAGGGCTTGGCATCGCCGGCACCGGTCCACTTCAGCACGACCAGGCGCGGGCGATTGGCCGAACCACGGGCCACGGCCAGCAGCGAGCCCATGCCCAGGGCTTCCATCTGGGTCTCGTCGAGGATCTCGGCCTCGGCGCCGTCATGCTCGCTGGCGAACTTCACGCCGACTTCGGCCAGGTAGGCCGGGGTGCAGTAGTTCGGCGGCAGGTTGCCCAGTTCGCGGGCGAACTCGACACCGGCAGCGATGGCCTGGCCCTGGGCCAGGGCCTGCGCGTCGTCACCGGCGATGGCCAGCTGGGCCAGCCCGGCATCATCGGCCTTCTTCTTGCCCAGCGTGGCGGTGTAGCGGTAGGCCGCGTGATCGGCGGCGATCACTGCCTGGCGGATCGCCCAGGCCGCATCGCGCTCCTTCGCAGCCACTTCAGACAGGGTGAACAGCGCACTGCGGGTGGCGCCTGCCTTCAGCGCGCGAACGGCGTCGCCTACGGCCTTCAGGTACTGCGGCACGCCGAAGCGGGCGGCTTCACCCAGCCCGACCACCAGCACGCGCGGCGCTGCCACGCCCGGCAGGTCGTGCAGCAGGCTGGTGGCGCCGGTCTTGCCGGACAGGTCGCCGCGCTGGGCGAGGGCCGACAGGCGGCCGCCGCTGGCGGCATCCAGCGCCTGTGCAGCCGGAGTCAGGGTATGGTCGGCGTACGCGCCGACCACCAGGCAGTCAACGGGGGCGGCGGCCGGGGCGAGGTGGTTCAGGGTGAATTCGAGAGCCATTGAGCAGATTCCATTGGCAAGTCCGTACAATCGCGGACCGTTTACGCCCAGACGCTAGACTGGGCGGCACCGCGAACGAACCCCAGAGTTTAAACCACCGCCCCATGTTGAAGCTCGACCGCTACCTGCTGGGCGATTTCGTCCAGAGTTTCCTGGCCACCCTGATCGTCCTGCTGGTGGTCAGCGTGGGCGGCGTGCTGGTGGACATCCTCGGCAACATCGCCGACGGGCGCCTGCCGGCCAGGCTGCTGTTCTCGCAGCTGGCGCTGCAGTTCATCGTCTACATGCCGCTGATCCTGCCGCTGGCGTTGATGCTGGGCCTGCTGCTGGCGATCGCCCGCCTCTACCGCGACTCGGAAATGGCGGTGATCACCGCCATCGGCGTGGGCCCCAGGCGCCTGCTGCGGCCGCTGCTGATGCTGGTGGTGCCGGTGGTGGCGGTGGTGGGCGCCTGTTCGCTGTGGCTGGGGCCGTGGGCCTCACGCACCGCCGAGCAGATGATCCAGGACGCCAACCGCAGCGTACTGATGGCCGGCCTGGAACCCGGGCGCTTCACCCCGCTGCCCAACGGCGGCGTGGTCTACCTGTCCTCGATTTCGCCCGATGGCACCCAACTGGGCAAGGTGTTCCTGCAGCGTGCCAAGGACGACCGGCTGGAAGTGGTCTCTGCCGCCAGCGGCCGCATGTACTTCGAGGGCGAGCGGCAGCGCTTCCTGGAACTGGACAAGGGCCACCAGGTCGAGGGTCCGCTGGCCGGTGCGCTGGATTACCGGCTGGCCACCTTCGCCCGCAACGATGTGGCCCTGCCTGACGGTGCGCAGACCCGCAAGGATGACGATCCGGAACTGATGTCGACCCTGCAGCTGCTGGGCGACGGCCGCACCCAGGCCCAGGCCGAACTGCATCGCCGGCTGGCCCCGCCGCTGATCGCCCTGGCGTTCGCCCTGCTGACCGTGCCGCTGGGGCGCAGCTCGCCGCGCCAGCAGCGCTACGGGCGCATGATGCTGGCCCTGCTGGCCTACATGGTCGGCACCAACCTGACGTTCATCGGCGCCGGCTGGATCGCCAGTGGCAAGCTGCCGGCGATGCTGGGCCTGTGGTGGCTGACCCTGCCACTGCTGGCGTTCGCGGTCTGGATGTATGCGCGTGATGGACGCATGAGCCTGCCCAAGGGGGCCCGCGCATGATGCTGCGACCGATGCGGTTCGATTTCTACCTCGGGCGCGCGGTGTTCGGCACCGTGCTGTTGACCTGGGCGGTGCTGACCGGCCTGGACGTGGTGATGGCCTTCTCCGGCGAGTTCAAGGACATCGGAAAGAACGGCTACACCCTGGGACACGCCGCGGCGTGGGTGCTGTATACGGTGCCACGCCGCGCCTACACCTTCTTCCCGACCGCAGCGGTGATCGGCGCGCTGATGGGGCTGGGCCAGCTGGCGGCGACCTCCGAACTGACCGCGCTGCGTGCGCTGGGCCTGTCCCGCAAACGCCTGAGCGTGTCGGTGGCGATTGCCCTGTCGCTGCTGACCGCAGTGATGGTGTTCAGCGCCGAGACGCTGGGCCCGTGGGGGCAGAACCGTGCCGATTCGCTGAAGATGAGTGCCAAATGGGGCCAGGACATGGCCGTGGCCCGTTATTCCGGCATGTGGGCACGCGAAGGCGATACTTTCCTCAACGCGCAGAGCGGTGAGGAACAGCTGGTCGGCAACACGGGAACGCGATTGATCCTGCGTGACGTCCGCCTGTACCGGATCGCCGAAGACGGGCGGATCGCATCCCTGACCCACGCCGCCACTGCCGAACATGACAAGGACGGCTGGGTATTGACCGGCGTGCGCCGCGATACCTTCGGCGAGCGCTCGGCAACGCGCGAGGAAGTGGCGCGCGAGCCCTGGAATTCCAAGCTGGACGCGGCGGCACTGGCGACCGGTATCGCCAAGCCGCGCAACCTGAGCGTGTCCGAACTGAGCACGAGCATCGCCTATCGCGAGCGCAACGGCCTGGATGCGCGTGACTTCGAGGATGTGTACTGGAGCCGCTGGTTCTATCCGGTGAACGTACTGGCGCTGTGCCTGGCCGCCGTGCCGTTCGCGTTTGGTTCGCTGCGCAGTGGTGGCATGGGCAAGCGCCTGTTCCTCGGCATCCTGTTCGCGTTGGGCTTCTGGCTGCTGCAGCTGTTCTTCGGGCGCATGGCCGGCGCACTGAAGTTTGATTACCGCATCGCCTACGCGCTGCCGCCGATCGTGATGCTGGTGGTGTCAGGCCTGCTGTTCCGGCGGAAATCGGGCTGATTCCGGCAACGCCGGGCCATGCCCGGCGCCAGCAGGACACTTCAGCGCTTGGGCATCCGCACCAGACGCGTGCCACTGGCACGGTCGTGCCACGCCAGGCGTTGGCGATCCAGCAGGGCCCACCAGAAGCCCAGCCCACCCAGCAGCAACGACAGCGTTGCCACGGCGAACCGCAGCCACAGCTGCGCGCGCCGCAGCGCGGTGCCGTCGGCCGACACCAGTTTCAGCCGCCACGGCCGCATGCCAAGGGTCTGCCCACCCCGGCGCCAGCTGGCGGTTGCATAGGCCCCGGTTACGACCCAGCACACCGCCCACAACAGCCATTGCCAGGCACTGAAGGGCGCGATGTTCTCGCGCTGTGCATGGCCACTGAAGGTATAGGCCAGGGTGAACGCCGTGCCGGCCAGCATCCACAGCGCGAGCACGGGCAGCGCGTCGTAGACCATCGCCAGCACGCGCCACGGCAGCAGCGCACGGGGGCGCTGCGCCTCGGGCGTGGCAGTGGAAGACACGTCGGTGGCAGGGCTGGACATGCGCCGAGCATACGCAAAGCTGGCCGCGTCCGCAGTCACCCTCGTATCCTCCACGCATGGCCGTCATTTCCACCCCCGCCGAGCGCCGTCAGCTGGTCCAGCAACTGCCTGCACTGCGTGCCGACGACAGCATGCGCATCCAGCGCTTCCTTGATGCCATCTGGGCGGAGAACGGTCTGGCCAGGGCCACCCTGGACAGCTACCGTCGCGATCTGGAAGGGTTGGCACGCTGGCTGGACGGCCGCGAAGGGGGCCTGGCCGGCGTCGAACGCGCCGGGTTGTTCGACTACCTGGCCTGGCGCACGCGCCATGGCTGGTCGCCACGCAGCAATGCGCGCCTGCTGTCGGCGCTGCGTGCGTTCTTCGCCGATGGCGTGCGTCGCGGCGAGCGCAGCGAGGACCCCGGCGCTCTGCTGGATCCGCCGAAGCTGCCACGACTGCTGCCCAAGGCGCTGGCCGAAAGCCAGATCGATGCGTTGCTGGCCGCGCCGGATGTCGGCAGTCCGCTGGGGCTGCGCGATCGGGCCATGCTGGAGCTCATGTACGCCGCGGGCCTGCGCGTGAGCGAACTGGTACTGCTGCCGGCAACGGCGGTGAACCTGCGGCAGGGCGTGCTGCGGGTGACCGGCAAGGGCAGCAAGGAGCGGCTGGTGCCGCTGGGCGAGGAGTCACAGCACTGGCTGGAGCGTTACCTGCAGCATTCGCGGCCGCAGCTGGTGGGAAAGGGCAGGGTGCAGGCACTCGCCGATGGG
>NZ_JASGBV010000049.1:0-22851 GCF_030053245.1 Stenotrophomonas sp. RS-48 | reverse complement strand
CAGTGCCGCGTTCGCCACCGTCATCGCCGAGCGCGGCGCGGTCACCGGGCAGAGCTTCACCACGCCGGCCGCCGGCAGCACGACGCAGGCCGTTTCCAGCGAGGATGTGGCCACGGCGATGTTGCGCACGAGTGCGGGTACGCTCGCCTCGTTGACGGTCAGCCAGGTTTCGGCCGGACGCCACAACCGGCTGTGGTTCGAGATCGACGGCGCCAGGGCCAGCGTGGCCTTCAACCAGGAAGATGCCGAGCGGCTGTGGATCGGCCGGCCCGACCAGCGCGAGGATAGCTTCGTGCGCGGACCCGGTGCCGGCAGCGCCGAACAACGCAGATTGTCGGTCTTGCCAGCCGGACACGCGCAGGGCTACGGCAACTGCTTCGAGGCGTTTGTCGCCGACACCTACCGTGCCATTGCGGGCGAGCAGCCGGAGGGCCTGCCCACCTTCGATGACGGCCTGCGCTCGGCGCGGATCGTCACACGTGTCATCGCATCCGCCAGGTCACGTGCCTGGACGGCCATCGATTGAATTCCCGGAGGACTGCCTGATGAACATCCGTATCCGCAGGACCGCAAGCCTTGCACTGCTGCTGCTCGTTGCCCTGCCCGCCTTCGCGCGCGATGCCACCGACCTGCACACGCCCATCGCGGTGCAGATGTACACGTTGCGCAATGCCGGCTCGCTCGACCAGCAGCTGAAGATCGTCCACGACGCCGGCGTGCGCGCCGTGGAAACAGTCGGTACGCAGAATGTCAGCGCTGCCGAACTCAAGCAGCTGCTCGACAAGTATTCGATCAAGGCGATTTCCTCGCACACGCAGCTGGCCGATCTGCGCAGTGACCTGGATGGCGTGGTCGCCTTCAACCGGGCCATCGGCAACACCACGCTGGTGGTGCCCTATCTGGCCGAGAAAGACCGCCCCACCGACGCTGCCGGCTGGACGGCGCTGGGCAAGGAACTGGGCCAGCTCTCGAAGCAGGCCCGTGCCAAGGGCATGCGCCTGGCCTATCACAACCACGACTTCGAGCTGGTCGACTTCAATGGCACGACCGGACTGGAACTGCTGTTCGCTGCGGCCGGCCCCGATCTGCAGACCGAGCTGGACCTGGCCTGGGTCGCACGGGCCGGCCATGACCCGGTGGTGATGCTGGGCAGATTCAAAGGCCGCCTGTTCGCGGTGCACGCCAAGGACAATGCCCCGAAGGGCCAGGCTGAGGATGAAGGCGGCTTCGCCGCCGTGGGCCAGGGCGTCCTGGACTGGAAGGCGATCCTGCCCGCCGCCGCCACGGCCGGCGTGCAGTGGTACATCCTCGAGCATGACCAACCCCGCGATCCAGCCACCGTCATCCGCACCGGTGCGGACTATCTGCGTGAACACCTGACTGCCCGCGTGCCTGCCGGTGCACAGCGCTAGCCCGCGAAGGAGCCTTGCTTGAAAACGATTCTGAAAGTGACTGTCGCGCTGTGCGGCACCCTGCTGGCCGCTGCGGCGTGGTGCAAGGAAGACCCTGCTGCCGGAGCGCAGCTCTACGCAACGCACTGCGTGGCCTGCCACGGTGCGGAGCGCGCCGGCGTGCCACCGACGTTCCCTGCGCTCACCGACGTCAGCAAACGGCTTCAGCCTGCGCAGATCAAGGACAAGATCAAGCAGGGCGGCGGCTTGATGCCACCCTTCCCGCAGCTGTCGCAGCAGGAGATCGACAACATCGCCAGCTACCTGGCGAAGTAGGCATGAGGGTGCGCTACAGCTCGCGCACCCAGATGTTGCGGTAGCTCACCCTGGCGTCGTGCTCCTGCAGGTACAGCGGTGCACAGGCATGTGGCGCGTAGGAAGGCGCGCCGATGTACTCGGTCTTGCCCGCCAGCACCGTGTCGTCCTGCACCAGCACACCGTTGTGCAGCACGGTGATGCGGGCCGGCGAGGTGAGCCCGCCGCCTGCCGAGAAGCGCGGGGCCTTCCAGATGATGTCGTAGGCCTGCCACTCGCCGGGCGCGCGCGAGGCATTCACCAACGGAATCGCCTGCTTGTACATCGATCCGGCCTGGCCGTTGGCATAGGTTGGGTTGTTGTAACTGTCGAGCACCTGCAGTTCGTACACCTCCTGCAGGAAGATGCCACTGTTGCCGCGGTGCTGGCCGTCGAATCCGGCGGTCGCGGTGGGCGTGCGCCACTCGACATGCAGCTGGACATCGCAGAAGCGCTGCCTGGTGCGGATGCCCTTGCTGCCGGGCACCACGGTCAGCGCGCCATCGGCAACGGTCCAGGGCACGGGTCCGCCCTGCTCCGACTCCCAGCGCGACAGATCCTTGCCATCGAACAGCACGATCGCATCGGAGGGCGCGCGGCCCGGCGGCGTCGCCACGACCGCGGGAACGGGCGTCCACACCTCGGTCTTCGCCGGATCGCGCGCAGGGTCGCCGCCGTCCTGCGCGAACACGGGTGCGGTACCCAGCAGGCAGGCCACTGTCAGGAGAGGTCGGTTCATCGTGCTTCCGGATCTAGGTGGAGGGTCGAGGCGTGGAGGTCCATCAGCTGGTCCCCCACGCCGGCGTGCCGGGCGTATAGGCAAGATCGCCGTCATAGCGACCCGGCACCGCAACGTACTTCAGCACTTCGGTCGCACCGACCTTCGAGGTGAAGAAGCCGAAGATGACCAGCTGCTTGATCATCGTGAAGTAGTGCGGCGCTGCCTCCCCCTCTTCCGCGGCACCGGTCTCGGTGACCTCGACGACGTGCGCCCGGGCTTCCGCATCCAGGGTGCGCAACAGTTCGCTGCGGGCCTGCGAGGGGAGCGACACGAAGCGGCCACCGGCACGCTTGTCGATATCGACCAGGCCGGCGCGGAATATCGCCTGCTGTCGGGGGGTGTAGCAATCGGTGACGAACAGCGCCATGAACGGGCCCGCGCCGGCATCCTTCGCGCCCGGCGTTGTGGTTCGCGGCAGGATGGTTTCAGCGATCTCGTCCAGCATGCTGATGTCAGCGGCAGAGAACGCGGCCTTCGATCCTGTCGTCGCGCTCTGCCCTGCGGCCAGTGCGGGCAGGCCCACCATGGCCGCGCCGGTGGCGGCGACGATCATCTTCAACAGTTCGCGACGGTCCATCACAGGTTCCCCGCTTTCAGTTCGCGTACGGCATGGTCGGCGGCCCGTGCCGTCAGCGCCATGTAGGTCAGCGATGGATTCACGCACGCGCTGGAGGTCATGCAGGCGCCATCAGTCACATAGACATTCGGCGCATCCCAGACCTGATTGTGCTGGTTGAGCACGGAGCTTCTGCGATCGCGGCCCATGCGGGCCGTGCCCATTTCATGAATGCCCTTGCCCGGGGCGTAGTCGTTGTCGTGCATCTCCACGTCCTTGACGCCGGCTGCCTCCAGCATCTCGGCAGCGTCGGCCGCCATGTCCTTGCGCATCGCCAGTTCGTTCGAGCGCATCGAAACGTCCATCGCCAGCACCGGCAGCCCCCACTTGTCCTTGCGCTGCGGATCCAGGCGGATCGTGTTGTCGTGGTGCGGCAGCATCTCGCCGAATCCGGTCATGCCGATGCGCCAGTCGCCCGGCAGGGTCAGGGCCTCCTTCAGGTCGGCACCGATGTTCAGCTCGGCGATCTCGCGCGACCACCCGGTGCGGCTGGCACCGCCCTGGTAGCCGAATCCGCGCAGGTAGCTGCGCTTGTCCGCAGCGACGTTGCGGAAGCGCGGAATGTAGAAGCCGCAGGGGCGGCGACCGAAGTAGTACTTGTCGTCGTAACCCTCGACCCGGCCGGAGGCACCGGCACCAAAATGATGGTCCATCACGTTGTGCCCCAGCTCGCCGGATGACGACCCCAGCCCGCCCTCCCAGACATCGGTGGCCGAGTTCATCAGCATCCAGGTCGAGTTGAAGGAGGATGCGTTGAGGAAAATGACCTTGGCCGTGTACTGATAGGTCAACCCGGTCTCGGCATCGATGACCTCCACACCGCGCGCGCGCTTGCGGTCCTTGTCGTACAGCACTTCCTTGACGATCGAGAAGGGCCGCAATGTCAGATTGCCCGTTTTCATCGCCGCCGGCAGCGTCGCCGCCTGGGTCGAGAAGTAAGCACCGAAGGGACAGCCCAGGATGCACTTGTTGCGGTACTGGCAGTTGACGCGCCCCTGCTCGGGCATGGGCTGGGTGATGTTGGCGGTACGCGAGTGGATCATGTGCCGCGTTCCGCCAAACGCCTTCCTGATCCGCGCGGCCACATCCTTCTCGACGATGTTCAGCGGGATCGGCGGCAGAAATTCACCGTCCGGCAGCACGTCCAGTCCCTCGCGCGTACCGGCGATGCCGGCGAACTTCTCCACATGGTCGTACCAGGGTGCGATGTCGGCGTAGCGGATCGGCCAGTCAGTAGCGATGCCGTCCTTGAGGTTGGCTTCGAAATCCAGGTCGGAGAAGCGGTAGCTCTGCCGCCCCCACATCAGCGAACGGCCGCCTACGTGGTAGCCACGGAACCAGTCGAAGCGTTTGGTCTCGATGTACGGCGATTCCTGCTCATTGGCCCACATCCCTTCCAGGTTCTCGGCCAGGCCGTAGTCGCGCATCAATACGGGAAAGGCGGCCTTCATCGCCTGTGTCGGCCGGTTGCGGTGCGGGAAATCCCACGCCTCCTTCATCGCGTTGACGTAGTCCTTGACGTGCTCGATGTTGCGCCCGCGTTCCAGCATCAGGACCTTCAGGCCCTTCTCGGTCAGTTCCTTCGCCGCCCAACCGCCACTGATTCCCGAGCCAACAACGATGGCGTCGTAATGATTGTCTGCCATGGGTCTACTTCACCTGGGTGGATATCGTTTCAGACGTCGCAGAGGCGGATCGCCTCGCGCAGCGAGCCGACGGGATCGGGTGCCGCAGGCATGAACTCCTGCGCCAGATACCCCTCGAAGCCGGTGTCGCGGATCGCGCGACAGATGGCCGGATAATGCAGTTCCTGCTGGTCACCGATCTCGTGCCGGCCTGGCACACCTGCGGTGTGGTAGTGCTTGAAGAAGCGGTGATGCCTGCCGATGGTGGCGATGATGTCGCCCTCCATGATCTGCATGTGATAGATGTCGTACAGCAAGCCGAAATTGTCCGATCCGAGCCGCTGGCACAGCTCGACGCCCCATGCGGAGTGATCGCACAGGTAATCGGGATGATCGACCCTGGAGTTCAGCAGCTCCATCACCAGCACGACACCACGCTTCTCGGCATGGCCGAGGATGCGCTTCAGCCCGGCTTCGGCATTCTCCAGGCCTTCCCGCGGATCCATGCCGTCACGATTGCCGGAGAAGCAGATGAGGTTGCGGTAGCCGGCATCGGCCACCAGATCGATGTGCCGCGCGTAGCGCTCCACCAGTGCATCGTGATACTGGCGGCCGGCAAAGCCTTTGGTCAGGCTGATCTCGGCGCCGTTGCACATGGAGCTGTAGACGCCATGCGCCTTCAGTGTGGGCCAGTCCGCCGGTCCCACCAGATCGATGGCGGCGAAGCCGATATCCTTGACCGTCTGGCAGAGCTGGGCGACCGACTGCTGCGGGAACGTCCAGCGGGCGACGGAATGCTTCAGGTTGCCCTTGAGTGGGGCCTGGGCGGCGAACGAGGGCAGCGCGGCTGCCGCAGCCAGGCCAAGGCCGCCAGCGAACGCCATGCGCAACGCATCGCGCCGCGTAAGCCCCGATGCCGGTCCGATCGAATGGATGGACATCCATCTGCCGGCCTCCCAACCGGTATCAAACGCAACGATTCACAGCAATGCAATCGATTGCACCATAAGGGAGGAATTCTTTTTTTTGCAAGACGCGGTGCACGAAAAATCCATGCTGCGCGGCACAACGCCGGCCTGCCGTGGAAAAAAGAAAAGCCCCGCATCGGCGGGGCTTTCTGTTTCCTGCGGACGCGCGTCCGATCAGAACGGAATGTCGTCGTCAGCAAAATCGTCCATCGGCGGCGCCGACTGCTGCGGCTGCGGGCGCTGGTTGCCGCCCTGGTTGCCGTAACCGCCACCCTGGTTGCCGCCCTGGTTGCCATAGCCACCGCCCTGTCCACCACGCTGGCCACCACCGCCGTACTCCTGGCGCGGTGCCTGCTGGCGCTGCGGACGATCACCGCCGTAGTTGCCGCCACCACCGCCACCGCCTTCACCGCGGCCGCCCAGCATCTGCATCTCATCGGCAACGATATCGGTGGAGTACTTCTCCACGCCGTCCTGGCCGGTGTACTTGTCGTAACGCAGGCTGCCTTCGACGTAGACCGAGCTGCCCTTGCGCAGGTACTCGCCGGCGATCTCACCGAGCTTGCCGAAGAACACCACGCGGTGCCATTCGGTGCGTTCCTGCTGGTTGCCATCCTTGTCCTTGCGGACGCTGGTGGTGGCCAGGCTGATGCGGGTGATCGCCATGCCGCTCTGGGTGTACTTCACGTCCGGGTCGTTGCCGAGATTGCCGACCAGGATGACTTTATTGATGCCGCGCGCCATAGGTACCTTCGTCCGTTGTCCAGGGGCAGTCGACCAGTGATGGCACAGCCCCGGCCGGGGGTGCAGGACACTGGGCCGCCCCCGATGAATTTGGGGGAATGCAAGAACACCGCATCTTAGCACTGCCGCCGCTCCGTGCCCGGCCAGAAGCGACGAAAGACACCGAAAGATCCTACTGAAATCCTTGTAAGGCAATGACTTAGCCATCCGCGCCGGACATCCCGGCGCGGCCGGCCGCAGTGACGGCCGGCGCTGCGATGGCGCCCCCATGGCATCATGCCGGGGCATCTACTCATTCGTTCGCGCGCTTCCCCCATGACCATCAAAGGCAAAGCCACCTCCCTGGACATCGCCCATCTGGCCGGCGTCTCCCAGCCGACGGTGTCGCGGGCCCTGCGCGGCAGCCCGATGGTCAATGCGGAGACCCGAGAACGCATCCTGCGCATCGCCCGCGAGCTGAACTACAAGGTGGACAAGAACGCCTCCAGCCTGCGCCTGCGCAATGCCGGCACGCTGGCCCTGCTGTTCTTCGAGGACCCGACCAACGACGATTCGCTGATCAACCCGTTCTTCCACTCGATGCTGGGTTCGATCACCCGCGCCTGCGCGTTGCACGGGCAGGATCTGCTGGTGTCGTTCCAGCAGCTGTCGACCGACTGGCAGGCCGACTACGAGGACAGCAACAAGGCCGACGGCATCATCCTGCTGGGCTATGGCGACTACCACGAATCGCGCGACCGCCTGCAGCGGCTGGTCGAACAGGGCACCCACTTCGTGCGCTGGGGTGCGGCCCTGCCCGGCCAGCCCGGGGTGTCGATCGGCAGCGACAACTTCCAGGGCGGCCACGACATCACCACCCATCTTCTGCAGCAGGGCTGCCGGCGCATTGCCTTCCTCGGCCACGCCTCCAGCCATTACCCGGAATTCGAGGAGCGCTACCGCGGTCACGTGGCAGCCCTGCGCGATCACGGGCTGCATGCCGAACCGGCCCTGCAGCACGATGCCATCACCACCGAAGCGTCCGGCCAGGAAGCCTGCCAGGCGCTGCTGGCGCGAGGCGAACCGATCGATGCGATCTGCGCCGCCAGCGACCTGATCGCCATCGGTGCGATCCGTGCACTGCGCGAGGCCGGGCTGCGGGTGCCGCAGGACGTGGCGGTCACCGGGTTCGATGACATCCCGCTGGCCGCATCTGTATCGCCGGCATTGACCACCGTGCAGCAGGACACCAAGCAGGCCGGGCAACTGCTGGTGGAACGGCTGCTGGCCTCGATCAGCCGGCAGCCGGTGGAGAGCCAGAGCATCCCGGTGAAGCTGGTGGTGCGGGAATCATCGCTGCGCGGCTGAAACAGCGGACGTGATCGGACGGGACTACGCAGTGAACCCGGCCTGCGAGCACCGGACCGGGTGCCGCAAGGCCCGCAGGTGGACGGCCCCGTCGGGTGGCCTCAGCCCTGGGCGAAGTCCTTCAGGATCTCGCCGACGCCACTGGGCGAAATCTCGAAGCCCAGCGAGGTACCCGGGTTGATCACCACGCCATAGCCCCCCGGCACGCGGCGCAGCACGTCCAGCATCAGCCAGCGGATCTGGTGTTCGGCCTGCTGGCTGTAGATGCCCACCCGCGATGGGTCGGTGAACACGGCCACGTGCAGCGTGCCCTGCTTGTCGAACAGCAGTGGGTCGAAGCCGCTGCCGTCGGGGGTAACCAGGCTGCCGGTCAGCAGCAGCACCTCGGAGGCGACGAAGGCCTCCATGAAGGCGCGGATCGGCACCGCCCCGTCCATCGCCGCCTTCAGCAGGGTTTCGATCGGGGTCTGCGGGGCGAGGTCGGACATGGTTCAGCGGTGCCGTAAGGGCCCGATAGTGTAGCGCGACGCCGGGCATGGCCCGGCGCTACCGACCCCACCCGGGTAGTCTCAACGGCGCAGCCGCTGGTCGCGCTCGCGCTGATCGGCCATCGCCCTGTCCAGCTCGGCCTGCAGCGCTGGCTGCTGCACGGAGGCATCCAGCACGTACACCTTCACGCCATGCGCGGGCACTTCGGCCTTCAGGGAGGCATCCACCTGCAACGAACCGCCGTCCAGCGCGTCGCGCCAGCGGCCCGCCTGCAGGTAGCGCTCCACCTGGAAAACCGTCGCCTTGTCGCCCTTGTTCAACAGCACCAATGCGGTCTGTGCCACATCCCCCTGCTGCAGCACACGGAAGAACACCGCCTCATTGCCACGCAGGCGCTCGTTCACCTGCAGGCCGCGCTGCAGCGCCGGGGTGGCCTGGCGCAGCTGGGCGATGCGCCGCAGTGGCGCGAAGATCGGGCTCTGCGGTGCGGCATCCACCCGCGCCTGGCCGAAGTAGGCACGGTTGCCGGCATGCTCGGCACGGCCCCGCATGAAGCCGGTTTCCGAGCCGTAGTAGACCACCGGGATACCACGGGCGGTGAACAGCCAGTTGTGTGCGTCGATGAAACCGTTGTCGCTGGCCTGCAGGCGTGGCATGTCGTGGTTGTCGTAGAAGCTCATCAGCTCGTACGGATTGGCATAGGGGCCGCCGGTCAGGTGCAGCGGCTCGGCCAGCGTCTCGAAGCCCTTGCCGGCGGTACCGAAGGTCTGTTCCAGCGCGCCACGCAGCGGGAAGTCGAGCACGCTCACGTTGGCGTTGCCCGGCCAGGTGTGCTCGGCAATCCTGCTGGCGTCGTAATCGAAGGCCTCGCCGAACATGAACATGTTCGGATGCTCGGCACGGATGCGGTTCACGAACTCGTGCCACCACGGGTGCGGCAGCCAGCCGATGGTATCGATGCGCAGTGCGTCCACGCCCTGCGCGGTCCACTGCAGGTACGCGCCAACGAGGTAGTCCATCACCGCCGGGTTGTTCTGGTTGAAGTCGGACAGCTCGGCCAGGTTGCCATCGAAGATCGAGCCTTCCTTGCTGTCGACCGGGCCGATGGTGTTGTAGAACGCGTGCAGCGGGTTGTGCTTTGGATCCAGCTTCTGCGGGGGCAGGTTCTGGTGGTCGGCGATCAGCTTTCCATCCTTGTCGAAGATCTGGCCGAACTGCGGCTGCCGCGTCGGCATGGTCCAGGCCGGCGAACCGTGGTTGCCGACGATGTCCAGCACCACCTTCAGGCCGGCACCATGCAGGCCCTTGGTCAGGCCTGCAAAGTCCAGGTCCTTGCTGGGCAGGTGCTCGTCGAGTTTGTAGAAGTTGATGCCCCAGTAACCGTGGTAGCCGGTCTTGCCGCGGTCGGTCAGCGTGCTGGTGCAGCTGATCGGCTTGCTGCCGGTGAACGCCTCATCCGGATTGTCGACGATCGGCGTGATCCACACCGCACCGAAGCCGAGCTGACGGATGTAGTCGGCGTTGTCGAGCACGCCCCTGAAGTCGCCGCCGAGGTAGCCGATGTTGCCGTCCACCTTGTCCGGGCAGGGCACTGGAATGTCGAACGTGCGGTGGCTGCCCCCCTGATCGCGATGATCGTTGGAAGGATCACCGTTGACGAAACGATCGGTCACCACGAAGTACACGGCATCGCTGGCGAACGGTTCGAGCGTGCCCACGTAGTCCGGGCGCGATGCGGCCTGTACCGCCGTGGCGAGCAGGGCCAGCGACAGCCCCAGCGACATTCTGGAATACACATGCATCACGCACTCTCCTGATGGGCCGGCACGCGAAGCACGCACAGCCCGGCAATGAACAGACTCACTCCACCCAGCACCAGCACGTGCAGGGGATTTCCGCCCAGCCACTCGCGCAGTGCGAAGCCCAGCGCGCTGGCCGCGACCAGCTGCGGAATGACGATGAAGAAATTGAACAGGCCCATGTAGATGCCCATCTTCGCCGCCGGCACGCTGTCGGACAGCAGGGCGTACGGCAGCGACAGGATCGAGGCCCAGGCGAAGCCGACGCCGGCCATGGACAGCAGCAGCCAGGTGGGGTCCTTGATGAACATCAGCGAGATCAGGCCCAGCCCGCCGAGCCACAGGTTCACCAGGTGGCTCCAGCGCAGGCCGATGGCGCGCACCATCGGCGGGATCAGCAAGGCGGCCAGTGCGGCGAAGCCGTTATAGGCGCCGAACAGCACACCGACCCAGTTGGCACCCTCGTTGTACGCCGCCGACTGCGGGTCGGTGGAGCCGAAATGCGTGCCGGCCACCGCTGCGGTGGTGTAGATCCACATCGCAAACAACGCAAACCACGAGAAGAACTGCACCCAGGCCAACCGGCGCATGGTCACCGGCATCGCCCGCAGATCACCCACGATCGCCGCCAGCATGTGCGCCTGCGGCAGCGTACGGGCCAGCGCAAGAAGCACACCATAGCCCGCGCAGAGACCCGCCAGCACATAGAGCATCCTGTCGCCCTGGCGCGCGGCGATCACAGCGGCCAGCAGCACGCCCGCCCCCAGCCACAACGCCACCTGCGCCCACGGTGCGGGGCCACTCGCAGCGGCGGCGGCATGGTGCGCCGGCGGCTCGGCGTCTTCGAACCCGGCCAGTTCTGCCGGTGAATACTCGCGGGTACTGACCACGGTCCAGGTGATCGCCGCCAGCAGCACTGCCGCACCGAAATAGAACGCATAGCGCACCGTATCCGGCACCTCGCCGGCAGCGGCTGTGTTGGCCACGCCGAAGTGGGCCAGGATGAATGGCAGGAAGCTGGCGACGATGGCACCGACACCGATGAAGAAGCTCTGCATCGCGTAACCGGCCGGTCGCTGGCGCGGTGCCAGCTGGTCGCCCACGAAGGCCCGGAACGGCTCCATTGATACGTTGATCGAAGCATCCAGCACCCACAACGTGCCCGCCGCGATCCACAAGGCAGGTGAGTTGGGCATGACCAGCAGGGCCAGCGTGGTCAGCACCGCGCCGATCATGAAGAACGGGCGACGCCGGCCCCAGCGCGTCCACGTGCGGTCGGAGAGATAACCGATCACCGGTTGCACCAGCAGGCCGGTCAACGGTGCGGCGATCCACAGCCCGGGCACCGACTCCATGTCCGCGCCAAGCGTCTCGAAGATGCGGCTGGCGTTGGCGTTCTGCAGGGCAAAACCGAACTGGATGCCGAGGAAGCCGAAACACATGTTCCAGATCTGCCAGAACGACAGCTGCGGTTTGGCAGGGCGGTTCATCGTGCGTCCTCCGCCGTGACGACCGGCGCCAGCGTCAGCGCCTTCACCTGCGCCTGGTTGAGCACGCCTTCGCGCCCGCCCTTTCCGCCGGTGTAGTGCGCGAAATGCTGCAGCGCGCTCATGTTGAAGCCTTCTTCAAGCACGACCGTGCACGGCCCCTTGGGCACAGCGAACGTTGCCGAGGTGGAGTCCTGCACGGCCACGCTGTGCGGCATCGCAACCGTATGCCGCTGCAATGGCTGGCCCGGGCACTGCAGCACCAGTTGCTTGACCGCAGCCGTGACGCCGGTGTTGATCGGCCCGTTCGGGTTGCGGTACTGCAGGCGCAGGCGCACCTGCCCGGCCTTGGCCGAGGTGAACTGCCAGCGTTCCTCGCCCTTCAGCACCTGCTGCGGACCGACGCAGAGCATCGGGCTGTGCAGCGATTCCAACGTGCCTTCGCGCCGGGTCAGGCTGAGGCAATGCTGTAGGCCATCGTCGCTGATGCGCGCCACGCCCTTGCTGTCGGTGACCGCCTTGCCATCCTTCCACAGCACCTGATCGGCTGCCACCGGAACGTTCCAGCCCGCGCCCTTGCGCAGGGCCTGCGGCGCAACCGGCGTGGCCGGCGCACGCACGTTGGCCTCCGCAGTCGTGGCAGCGAAACCGGTTGCTGCCGGGGCGGCGACCAGCTGCACCGTCGTGGTGCTGCCACGCGTGGTGGTTCTGCCGGCCACCAGCAGGCCATCGCCCACGTTCTGCGGGCGCTCCAGCACATAGCGCTTGCCGTTGGCTTCCAACGTGATACGGGGATGTGTGCCGAACAGTTCCGGCACCAGCGCGGCCGGCAGCTTGGGCTGCACGCGGCCATCGTCCTGCACGCCGAACACGCCTTCGGTGACCATGGCCAGATAGCCGGCCACCGACCACAGCTGGCGCTCTGAATTGACCACCGGCCCGCTCAGCGCGCCTTCGTCCACATGCACGGACTGGCTGACCAGCTCGTAGTTTTCCATGTTGGAACCAGCCAGTGCCGCCCCCTGCATCAGCGAGCGGATCTCGGCGGCGATGCGCGGCGCGTCGTCCAGCTGTCGCGCAGCACGCAGCGAATACGCACTGACGAACGGCCAGATCGCACGGTTGTGGTAGATCGGCTGCTGGGCTTCCTGTGGCCACACCACCGGGCTGCCGGCCGGCCCCATCGGGTAGTTCGCCAGCGCGCGGCGCGCCCGCGCCTCGGGCAGCACGTCGGCCAGGATGCCCAGCGACAGGCCCAGCAGGTCGACCTTGGCGTAGGGCACCGGATGCGCCGCCTCACCGATGTAGCTCATGTACTGGCCCATGTCGTCGCGCCAGAAGCGCGCATCGATCCGTACCGCCAGTTCATCGGCCCACGCCTTGTACTGCGCACGGCGATCATCGCCCCGCTGCGCGGCCATCTGCTCTGCCAGCCGCAGTGCCTGGTAGTGCAGGACGTTGGTGGACAGCGCGTAGGAATCACCGATGAAGCGCACGTTCTCCCGGGTCCAGTCCGGATACGTCTGTTCACGCCAGTCGAGGAACGAGGTCTCGCCGCGATAGAGGCCCATCTGTGAGTCGAACACCATCGCCCGGTCCTGTGCCAGCGTGCCCTGCAGCGCCTGCCAGACCTGTTCGGCAAAAGCAGGATCATCCAGCAGGTGGCGTGCGGCCAGGAACCACACCACACGGTCGCTGCTGATCGGCCAGCTGCCGCCGGAGCCGGTATCCTGCGCGACGAACAGGCCGGGCGTGCGCCCATCACGGGCAGCCGACAACTTGAACTGCAGCGACTGACGCGTGCGCTGCGGATCCAGCCGCGCCAACGCCAGGTCGGCGGCGAAGCTGACATCGCGGGTCCACACGTAGGGCCAGCGGGCACCGGTCTGGAAGCAGTCGCATGGCACCGGCCGTCCTTCGTCAAAGGCGGGGTCGCGGATCGCATCGACCCGGTCCTGCGCCATCTCCTGCTGGGCCAGCGCGAACAGCGCGTCGAACATCACGCTTCCGGTCTGGCTGCGCATCGGCGTGGCGGCAATCGGCACAGCGCCGTTCGGCGTGTGCAGCACAAAGCTGCCCTTGGCAGACGCTTCGGCGCGCGCATGGCGGCCGTCGAATTCCAGGTCGGCCGCATGCGCGGTCGTCCCCAGCGCTGCCCCCAGGGCAGCGGTCAGGCAAATGATCTTCAGCATCGAAGCGGCAGACCGGCTTGCGCCCGTCGACCTCCCTCCCTCTCTGCACCGTTTATAGGTCCGCGCAGCCGTGACCGGCGCGCGGGCGCGGCACCTCCCTCAAGGTGCCTTGGGCCCATGGTAGACGCGGGGCTGTCGCCTGCGTCCAGCTGCATACGTATTCATGCACCGACGCAGCAGTACGCCCGCCGGGCTGGCTTATGGTCCGGGTCTGCCAACGGCGCCTTGGGAGGGGAAATGCCGATGTCATCCAGTGTTGTACGTGCGGTGTTCGCGCGAATCATGGGCGTTGCGCTGCTGGGCCTGGCCACGCTGGCGCAGGCCGCCCCCCAGATCACCAGCGTCCAATCGCCCGGCGACGTGCTCAAGGTCAGCCTGGTGCTGGACGGCGGCACCGCCCGCTACCGGGTGGAGCGCTTCGGTGAAGCCGTGGTGGAGGATTCCAGGCTTGGCTTCGAACTGCGCGATGGCCGCCTGGACCGGGATTTCATCCTGCTCGGGCAGCAACGGCGCAGCGTCGACGAGACGTGGGAACAGCCGTGGGGGGAACGCCGCCTCACCCGCAACCATTTCAACGAGCTGACCGTGCAGCTGGCCGAAACCACCGGCAGCAAGCGCCGGCTGGATGTGGTGTTCCGCGTCTACGACGACGGCCTGGGCTTCCGCTATGTGTTCCCTGAGCAACCGAACCTGCGCGAAGCGATCATCGATGACGAGCTGACCGAATTCGCCATCGCGGCAGACTCCACAGCATGGTGGATCCCCGCCGGCGAACCGATCCACTACGAGTATCTCTACCAGCGCACGCCGCTGCGCGAGATCCCGCTGGTGCACACGCCGATGACGCTGCGCAGCCGCGATGGCCTGCACGTTGCGATCCATGAGGCTGCGCTGGTGGACTACGCCGGCATGTGGCTGCGCCGCACCGACGGCCAGCGCCTGCGCGCGCAGCTCTCGCCCTCGGCCGAAGGGTGGAAGGTGCGCCGTGCCCTGCCCTTCGTCACGCCCTGGCGCACGCTGCAGATCGCCGACCGCGCCGGCAGCCTGGTCGAGTCCGACCTGATCCTCAATCTCAACGAGCCCAATGCACTGGGCGATGTGAGCTGGGTGAAGCCGGCCAAGTACCTGGGCGTGTGGTGGTCGATGCACCTGGACAACGAAAGCTGGGCGACCGGACCGAAGCATGCGGCGACCACCGCCAAGACCAGGAAGGTGATCGATTTCGCCGCCGCGCACGGCTTCCGTGGCGTCCTGGTGGAGGGCTGGAATCCCGGCTGGGACGGCATGTGGGTGGGCAATGGCTACGACTTCGACTTCACTCGCGCCACGCCCGATTTCGACATTGAAGCGCTTTCGGCATATGGACTGAAGAAGGGCGTGCACCTGATCGGCCACCATGAAACCGGCTGTGCCATCGAACACTATGAGGCGCAGCTCGACGCCGCGCTGGACCTGTATGCGCGGCTGGGCGTGGACCAGTTCAAGACCGGCTACGTCTGCGACGACGGCCAGGTCGACCGCCGCAACCCGTCGGGTGGCCCGCTGTGGCGAGAGTGGCACGACGGCCAGTTCATGGCGCGCCACCACCTGCATGTCGTGCAGGAAGCCGCGCGCCGGCACCTGTCGGTGAATCCGCACGAGCCGATCAAGGACACCGGCCTGCGCCGCACCTATCCCAACTGGATCTCCCGCGAAGGCGCGCGCGGCATGGAGTACAACGCCTGGGGCCAGCCGCCGAACCCGCCCGAACACGAAGTCAATCTGGTGTTCACCCGGATGCTGGCCGGACCGATGGATTACACCCCCGGCATCCTCAGCCTGAAGGGCCGCCACGGCCAGGCCATCCCCAGTACCCTGGCACGTCAGCTGGCGCTGTACGTGGTGCTGTACAGCCCGATCCAGATGGCCGCCGATCTGCCCGAACACTACCTGCAGCATCGGGAGGCGTTCCGCTTCATCGAAGACGTGGCGGTGGACTGGGAGCAGAGCCGCGTGCTCGATGGTGAAGTGGGCGACTACGTGACGATCGTGCGCCGCGACCGCAACAGCCGTGACTGGTTCCTGGGCAGCATCACCGACGAGCATGGCCGCGTGCTGCCGGTGTCGCTGGGCTTCCTGGAGCCGGGCGTGCGCTACCGCGCGGAAATCTATCGCGATGGCGACGGTGCGGACTACCGCAGCAATCCGTTCGCGTTCACGCGGCAGACGCGTGAAGTGACCAGCGCCGATGCACTGACCCTGATGCTGGCGCCGGGCGGCGGGCAGGCCATTCGGTTCACGCCATTGGAGTGATGAATGCCCCCGCGTGACGTTCGCCGGGCATGGCCCGGCGCTACCGTGGCGGGGATCTGAAAGCGATTACAACCCTGCAAACGTCATTGAATACGTATGCAGGGTGATTCCCGCGGAGAACCCGCTGCCTACCATAGCGGCGACGACAGCGGCCACCGCGTCGCACGTTCACGGCGTTGCCGGAACGACCTCGAAATGAACAACAACATTGCCTGGGAGGGGAAAATGTTGAACCACAAGCGCAGCGCGCTGAGCATCGCGCTGGCCGTTGTCCTGGCGCCGTCACTGGCGGCAGCACAGACCACGCAGAGCACCACCACGCCGGCCGGCACCGCCGCCACCAACCTGGATACGGTGCAGGTCACCGGTATCCGCCGCGGCATCGAGAACGCGATCGCGATCAAGCAGGACGCCACCTCGGTGGTGGAAGCGATCTCCGCCGAGGACATCGGCAAGCTGCCCGACGTCAGCATTGCCGAATCCATCTCGCGCCTGCCCGGCCTGGCCGCGCAGCGCGTCGCCGGGCGTGCACAGGTGATCAGCGTGCGCGGCCTGTCCCCGGACTTCGCCACCACCCTGCTCAACGGCCGTGAGGTCGTCAGCACCGGCGACAACCGTGGCGTCGAGTTCGACCAGTATCCATCCGAGCTGGTCAACGGCGTGACGGTGTACAAGACGCCCGATGCGGCACTGGTCGGCCAGGGCCTGTCGGGCACCATCGACATGCAGACCGCCCGTCCGCTCAGCTTCCCCGACCGGGTGATCGCCGTCAGCGGGCGCCTGCAGAAGAGCTCGCTCGGCGATGCGGCCAACGTCGATGAGTTCGGCAACCGCTTCAGCGCCAGCTACATCGACCAGTTCTTCGACAAGACCCTGGGCATCGCCATCGGTTACGCGCACAGCGACAACCCGATCCAGGAAAACCAGGTCGGCCTGTACGAGCCGTGGACCACCCAGTACACCACGGACGGAAAACGTCCCGGCGTTGCTGCAGGCACCTATTTCTCCGACGGCATCAAGGCGCTGCGCCGTACCGGCAACAACAAGCGCGATGGCGTGATGGCCACGATCCAGTTCCGGCCCAACAACAGCTGGAGCAGCACCTTCGATGCATTCCACACCGAAGCCGAGCAGATCGACACCGCCAACCAGTTCGAACTGAACCTCAGCAACTACAACGGCAATTACCTGCCGGGCCTGCTGATCAGCAATCCGCAGATCAACGCCGATGGCACCTTCACCGGTGGTACCGCCAGCGGCGTGTACCCGCTGGTGCGCGGCATGTACAACAAGCGCAAGGACAAGATCGACGCGTTCGGCTGGAACAACGAATTCAACTTCGGCAGCGTCAAGCTGGTCGCCGACCTGAACTACTCCAAGGCCACGCGTGACGAGCTGAACCTGGAGAACAATCTGCAGCTCACGCCCATGCCGCAGCTGGATACGGTCGGCGTGCAGATCCGCCAGAACGGCTTCTCGCAGATCAGCCCGGGGCTGAACTACTCCAATCCCGATGCCCTGTTCCTGACCAACACCATCTATGGGTCCGGCTACGGCAAGGTGCCGAAGGTGGAAGATCGCCTGAAGGGCGGCAAGCTGGCGGCGACCATCGCCCTGCCCGAAGCGATGGCGTCGTGGGCACCGGACCTGGACATCGGCGTGAACTATGCCGATCGCCGCAAGGTCAAGACCCAGTCCGAGGGCAACATCCTGCTCGGTGCCCAGGGCGATGCCAACATCGCGGCGGACCTGCAGTACGATCCGGTGAACCTGGGCTTTGCCGGCCTCGGTACCATCCCGGCCTGGAACGTACCGGCGGCGGTCGCCCGCTACATGACCTTCGATCCGGTCGACAACCTGGACTACCTGATTCCCAAGTCGTGGACGGTGCAGGAGAAGATCACCACCGCCTGGGCGCGCCTGAACATCAACACCGACATCGGCGTGGTCGGCGTGCGCGGCAACATCGGCGTGCAGATGCAGCGCACCGATCAGAGTTCGGACTCCCGCTACTGGGACGCGTCGCAGCCCGCCGGCAGCAACGTGCAGCCCTACTCCGACGGCCGCAAGTACAACGACTGGCTGCCGAGCCTGAATCTGGCCTTCATGTTCCCGCACGAACAGACCCTGCGCTTCGCGGCAGCCAAGCAGGTCGCGCGCCCACGCGTGGACCAGATGCGCGCCGGCCTGGAGTTCGGCGTGGATACCTCCACCGGTCGCCCCGGCGGCAGCGGCGGCAATCCGCGGCTGGACCCGTGGCGCGCCACCGCGCTGGATCTGTCCTATGAGAAGTACTTCGGCGAGAAGGCCTACGTCGCTGCGGCGATCTTCTACAAGGACCTGAAGAGCTACGTCTACACGCAGTCGGTGGACAACTACGACTTCAGCGGGCTGCTCGGCAACTACGTGCCGCCGCCGGGCATGGTGGTGCCCGTGCTGCCGACCGGCACCTTCTCCACGCCGGTGAACGGTGAGGGCGGTACCCTGCGCGGCCTCGAGCTGACCGGTTCGTTCCCGCTGGAGATGCTCACCGACAGCCTGCGCGGCTTCGGCGTGCAGGCCAGTGCCACGTTCAACGACAGCGACATCAAGATCCTCGACCCGGAAAGCGCCTCCAGCGTGGGTACCGATCCCATCAGCCTGCCGGGCCTGTCCAAGCGTGTGTACAACTTCACCGCGTACTTCGAGCGCAATGGTTTCGAGGCCCGCGTGAGCCAGCGCCGTCGTTCGGACTTCATCGGTGAGATCGGCAACTTCAACGGCAACCGCACCCTGCGTTATGTGGTGGGCGAGAACGTGACCGATGCGCAGATCAGCTACACCTTCAGCGACAGCAGCGCCCTGCGCGGGCTGACCCTGCTGCTGCAGGGAAGCAACCTGACCAACGAGCCGTACCGCACCTACGCCGGCACCAAGGATCGCCCGCTGGAATACATCGAGTGGGGCCGCACCTACGTGCTGGGCGTGAACTACAAGTTCTGACCCTCACCGGGCAATGCCGGCCCCAGGCCGGCAACCACCCCATCGGTAACGCCGGGCCATGCCCGGCGGCGAGGACCGCAGGCATGACCGGAAACCCGCTGCGCATCTGCAGCGGGTTTTCTTTTGGGCGCGACCCGCCAGCCACGGCACCGCCCATAAAAAAGGGACGGGGCGCTTCGGCCCCGTCCCCGCAAGTACCGCCACCGGAGAAATCGATCAGCTGCGTCGTGCGCAGAACACCGCACGCGGCGGCAGCTGGAGTTCGCCACCCTGCACCGTGCCCGCATCCGGGCCCGGCACATCCATCTGCTGCCAACGGCCGGCCGGCAGCGGATGGGTCACCGCCTCGCCCGACAGGTTGAAGGCCAGCAGGAGGGTTTCATCTGCAAGCATACGCTCGAACAGCAGCACTGGCTCACTGCTGTCAAGGAACCGGATGCTGCCATGCTGCAGGACGGGCTGATGGCGACGCCAGCCCAGGAATGCCCGGAAGGCCGCCAGCACCGACTGCGGGTCAGCGTCCTGCACCGCGACGGCCGTTGCCCGATGCCCGGCCGGAATCGGCAACCACGGCTGGCCGGTAGTGAAACCGGCCAGTGGCGCATCCGTCCACGGCATCGGAGTGCGGCAGCCATCGCGGCCCTTGAAGTTCGGCCAGAAGGTGATGCCGTAGGGATCCTGCAGCGCCTCGAACGGCACCTCGGCCTCGGCCAGGCCCAGTTCCTCGCCCTGGTACAGGCAGACCGAGCCGCGCAGGCAACTCAGCAGCGCCACCAGCATGCGCGCCAGGCGCGGATCGGCCGGATGGCCGCCCCAGCGGGTGACCGCGCGCTCCACATCGTGGTTGGACACCGCCCAGCACGGCCAGCCTTCAGTCATCGCGGCTTCCAGGCGGGATACGGTCCCGCGGATGTAGGCCGCGCTGTAATCGTCCACCAGCAGTTCGAAGCTGTAACCCATGTGCAGGCGGCCAACGCGGGTGTACTCGGCGGTGGTGGCCAGCGAATCCTCCGAGGAGATCTCACCCAGGCTGACCGCACCGGGGTACTGGTCGAGCAGCGCGCGCAGCCGCTCCAGGAACGGCAGGTTCTCCGGCTGCGTGTTGTTGAAGTAGTGGTACTGGTATGCGTACGGGTTGTCCGGGCTGAAGCCTCGGCCAACGCGCTTGTCAGCGGGCTTGGCCGGGTTGTCGCGCAGCTGCGCGTCATGGAAGCAGAAGTTGATCGCATCCAGGCGGAAGCCATCCACGCCACGGTCCAGCCAGAATCGCACGTTGTCCAGCGTGGCCTGCTGCACCTGCGGGTTGTGGAAGTTCAGGTCCGGCTGGTCGACCAGGAAATTGTGCAGATAGTACTGTTCGCGGCGCGGTTCCCACTGCCAGGCGCAGCCGCCGAACAGCGACAGCCAGTTGTTGGGCGGCGTGCCGTCCTCGCGCGGGTCGGCCCAGACGTACCAGTCGGCCTTCGGATTGCTGCGATCCTGGCGGCTCTCGCGGAACCACGCGTGCTCGATCGAGGTATGGCTGAGGACCTGGTCGATCATCACCTTCAGCCCCAGGCCGTGGGCCTTGGCCAGCAGGCGGTCGAAGTCCTCCAGGCTGCCGAACAGCGGGTCGACGTCGCGGTAATCGGCGATGTCATAGCCGAAGTCGGCCATCGGCGACTTGAAGAACGGCGAGATCCAGATGGCATCCACACCCAGCGTGGCGATGTGGTCCAGGCGCTGGATGATCCCTGGCAGGTCACCGACCCCGTCGCCGTTGGCGTCAAGGAAACTGCGCGGATAGATCTGGTAGATGACGGCTCCGCGCCACCATGGATAGTGCGACATCGACAGCCCCCCTCCGGGCATGCGGGACCCGCCGGAAGCGGGCCGAAAACCAAGTCCCGCAAGCTTAGCGGTGCCTCCCCGGGGATGGCGCCACCTGCATACGTATTCACGCCAGGCAGTCACGGACGGCCGGGGCGATCAGGCCGGCAGGCCGGTTTGCGCCCGAATTCACGGGCAGCGCCTATAATCATCGACGAGCCTGAAAGCCTGATCGCATGACCATCACCGAAGACACCCGCCCCGCCCTGGGCCTGCCCCAGATCCAGTCGCTTGCTGCGGCCGACATGGCCGCCGTCGACGCCCTGATCCGGCGCCGGCTGTCCTCGGACGTCGTGCTGATCAACCAGATCGCGGACCACATCATTTCCGCCGGCGGCAAGCGCCTGCGGCCGATGCTGGTGATGCTGGCCGGTCATGCGGTCGGCCATGCCGGCCCCGAGCACCACCAGCTGGCGGCGATCATCGAGTTCATCCACACCTCCACCCTGCTGCACGATGACGTAGTGGACGAATCCAGCCTGCGGCGCGGCCGCAGCACCGCCAATGCCCTGTGGGGCAACGCACCGAGCGTGCTGGTTGGCGACTTCCTGTACTCGCGCAGTTTCCAGCTGATGGTCGAGCTGGACCGCATGCCGGTGATGCGGATCCTGGCCGACACCACCAATCGCATCGCCGAAGGCGAAGTGCTGCAGCTGCTGCACGTGCATAACCCGGATACCGACGAAGCGGCCTACCTGCGCGTGATCGAGCGCAAGACCGCCGTGCTGTTCGCTGCCGGCACCCGCCTGGGCGCGCTGGCCAGCGGCGTGGACGAAGCCACCCAGCAGGCGCTGTACGACTACGGCATGCATCTGGGCTACGCCTTCCAGATCGCCGATGACGTGCTGGATTACTCGGCCAACGCCGAGGAGCTGGGCAAGAATCTGGGCGACGACCTCGCCGAAGGCAAGGCAACGCTGCCGCTGATCCATGCCATGGCCCACTCCGACGACGCCACCCGCGAGCGCCTGCGCACCATCGTGCAGGAAGGCGATGCGTCGGCAATGCCGGAAGTGCTGGCCGCGATCCACGCCACCGGCGGCCTGGACTACAGTCGTCGCCGGGCCGAGGAATACGCAGAGCGCGCCGAGCGTGCGCTCGACGGGCTGGGCGACAATGATGCCGTCGCCGCTCTGCGTGGACTGGCCCGCTACGCGGTGCAGCGCACGCATTGACCGCGCTCGCCGGGCATGGCCCGGCGCTACCTGATGCCGCTGCGCTCGCCGGGCATGGCCCGGCGCTACCGGGTGCCACTGCGCCCGCCTGGCATGGCCCGGCGAACCCGGTGCCTCAGCGCTTCTCGAAGCGCTCCTCGAAGAACTCATCCAGTGCCTTCCACGCGCGCTTCGCCGCCCGTTCGTTGTACTGGCACCCCGGCGGATTGTTGGCATCACGCTCGGCAAAGCAATGCACGGCGCCGCTGTAGTTGGTGAATTCCCAGTCGACCTTGGCGGCATTCATCTCGTTCTGGAAGCTGGCGATGTCGGCCGCGGTCACGCTCCTGTCATCGGCACCATTGAGTACCAGCACCGAGGGATGCGCTCCACCGGCCTGCGCCGGCAGCGGCGAGCCCAGCCCACCATGCAGGCTGACCACGCCGGCCAGCGGCGCGCCGGCGCGGGCCAGCTCCAGAACGGTGGTACCGCCGAAGCAGAAGCCGACCGCACCGATGCGGCTGGCATCCAGCGGCACCTTGCCGGCCTGTGCCTTGAGCACATTCACCGCCTCCAGCGCACGCGCACGCAGCAGCGGCCGGTCGTTGCGCAACGCGGTGGCGACCGGCCCTGCCTCGGCATCGGTCTTCGGTCGCACACCCTTGCCATAGACATCGGCCACCAGCACCACGTAATCATCGCCGGCCAGCTGCTTGGCCTTCTCGACCGCCGATTCGTTCACACCCTTCCAGTTCGGCACC